>QMND01000092.1 GCA_003647605.1 Candidatus Shapirobacteria bacterium
CTCTTCCGAAAGCTCATTAACAAAGCCGGGAAATCCGGCGATCGGAGTATCCATCCACATCCCCGGGAATCAAATATATATCTCGTAACATACTAATCTTTCGCTCAAAACGCAAAAGTCTAGCTATTGATTTAAGAGCCGTTAGACTCGAGCATTCCGCAGGAATGCTTTTTTTGGCATAAATCACAGAAAGCTCCGAGCACTCTTTTACTTAACTGTCAAGGTTGGGTGATAAACCAGCAAGTCTATTTTGGAGGGCTACCGGCCATTTGTCCTAAACGCAAAATAAAGATTGATGATTTATTCTTCTGCGATGTTATTTCCAATCCGATTACTGTTTAAAACTATATTTTGACGGGATTGAGTTTTCATCTTACCTCGAATGTATAATGCTATCAATATTACGATAATAACTGATGATACTATTGCTATCAAAAACAAAGGTGAAATTTGATTGTTGTTAGATGACAGATTTATATTTTTAATCCGTGTTGTTCCATTCAAACTCACCTCTACTTTTATGGAATCCGAAAAGGTTCTAACTTTGTAGCTTTCCAACCTCTCGAAATCCCCTATCCAGTTGAAGTTACAGTATCTTGTGACATTATTTCCATACTGGTCGATGACGATTGCTTCGACAAAACCGGAATCAGTCGAATACTTGACCACTATATCTTTTATAATCGAATTCGGAATGAAAGAGATGTTGATTTTCTTTGAAAAGGACACCCCGAAATGATCCAACGAAATGATCAACTTATCATCTATCTTGACTGAAGTTGATAATTGAATGACATCGTTTATTTGAGTGATCTCCACACCACCTGGAGCCTTTACGGTCCAATTATTCCATGTATATAGATTCCCCTCAACATCCATCAATTTTGGTCTAATCTCAATGGTTTGGTCCATATAATCAATGTAATCTTCGTTCTGAGTGAATATCGATTTCATTTCAGGAAAAATATCAATCTCCCTCCTGAGGACTTTGTAAACATCTCTGTTAGAAACATTCACCTCGATCCAACCATTACCCACTTCATTACCGCACAATTCAACAATATTTCCTTGCACGAATGAAGTGATCGAACATGAGGTTACATCGATATCGTAATCCGTTATTTCATCTCCAAGTGAATTTTTAACAATAAACGGGAGAGAGTGGACCATGTTGTTAAAAATGATACTCGGAACATCGATCTCCAATGTTCTTGGGCAATTCTCCGATGATATCTTAAACGAGTAGGATTTTAACCTACCATAGAATTCAATGGTTATGTTGATAACTGAATCACCTGGTTTCTTCCCGACGATCGATAATGAATTGTTACTCCTGATCCCAATTTCAATAATATTCGATGTGTTACAATCAACGATGCAGTAATCATACAGATCAACTGTTCCACTACTGTCAAAGAGAAGGAATTGAAATACAGATGGTTTGCCTACTTCCACCCATTTTATTCTTCTATCTGGCACAAGATCACCAAGACCTTCTATTACTGTGAAGGTTCTATTCAGGAATATTGTCTCGTTGAATCTTGATATTTTTATTATCAAGGAAAGAACGCCCGGAGTGGCCGGAATTATCTCGATATGTGACGAATTCGCAGTATATTCACATGACCCTATTATACTCGTATCGAACATAAGACCTTCATCAATCTGATCGCCATTGATATCATCCACGATTATATTGACATTTATCGTTTCATCCAGAAAGTAAATGTTTCTTGATGGTTTGATCGTTACATTTGATAAAAATGGAAGAACCCGAATTTCCATGACCTTGAATATCCGGGTTTGCACTACGGAAATATTGATCTTCAAGAATCCGGGTTTGGTGGCAACTAGGTCAACAAAGGGATAGTCTTTTACCAGATCGGAATAGTTACCATCAACTGTAACATTGAATTCATGGTTTTCCAACAACCATGTTTTTTCATTTTCATCTAAAGCACTCAATCTCAATCTAATCACATTTCCAACCAGCACCGGATTCGATGGATACTGGACATCCAAGATGGTTATTGGTTTATGAACTGAGATGGTAATGACCGAATAAATCTCTCTGCTAAATATGGAAGCAATAATCGTAATATTGTGTGGACCCAATTCCAAAGGTTTTACCATGAATGAACCATCTACCACGTCATATATCTCCATTATGTCCGGATTGTAGAATAGGTGATACTGACATAGGCTCGATATTTCAGTGCCGTTGAATGCCTTGACAAAAATATCGATCTTTGAACACTGTCCGAGTGGTATATGAGTGTTATTCAAAGATATTTTTTCGGGCAAACTACTATTGGGAACAAGATGTAGTACAGTTCCATCTGATTGAGACAACGTCCTTCCCTGATAGGAGAAATCAAAAAATACGTTATAGAGCCCTTCCTCGAATTCTTCAGGGACTTTCCAGATCAATTTGGAGGTCTCTTCCTTGCCTATTGGAATGTTTCCCAAAATAAATAAATTGGATTCATGTTTTAGTTTTATTTCTACCGATTCATCTTCAAAAATCTTACTAGTGGAGAAATTCAATTCCATCTCATCACCACTGAAAAAAAACTCTCCGTCGTCAGGTTGGTTGAGTGTGACAAAAGATGTTAGCCCCTCTTCATTATGGATGAAATACGGTCCGATCACCGCTGTTGCTCCCTCAGATACAAGCTTGAAATAAACATTATTTGAAGGAACCGCCGGAATGATCAGATCCGTCCACCATCTCTTCAACCCGGATTTAAGAGAGAAATAGGGTCCTTCAATACCTGTGTAGGATATTGATAGATTGAAAATGTCATTCATGGCTTTTGGATCATCCGATGTCGTCAGGGTCCATCCGAAATGCTGGATCGAACCTCCTCGTAAATGAGTGGAAACAGGTTTTTCAGTAAACAACAATTCATCTTTATCGATTTGAGTATTGAAAAAACAGACTATGCCATTTAAAGTATCTTTTGTTTTCAATGGACCCGAATGATATGAAAAAACCAGATCCTTATCTCCGTCTAGGTCAATATCGACAAGATAGATTTTGTTGGGAAACCCCGCATCTATTGATCCTTGTCTGACTATATTCCAGGTCCAGTCACCATTACCAAATGCAACCCAAACAGTATCTGTGCAATTTATTTCATCACCATTATCATCGTAATTAGGTGTCATCTCAATCATGATAAAGTCGACATTCCCGTCTCCATCAACATCCTCGAAAATATCATTTTTTGTGGCACCTGTTGATGCGAGAGAAAATTCATCAGGGAAATCTCTTCTTATCCAATTTTTTCCCTGATCATTTTCGAAAAGATAATGAGCGATTTCCCCTCCTTCATATGTTTTTTTTGTGGTTAGAACCATATCAAGATCACAATCGTTATCGATATCAGCTACTGCAATATTTATACCTTCTTCATATGTTGGGAAATTTCTCGAAAAATCTGTCCAGTTTCCTTTCCCATCGGAAATCCAATTGTAATACTGGCATGGTTCTTTTACCATAATTGATCCGCCATTTCCGGTTGCAGAACATATATCCAGCCAACCATCATTGTTCAGATCGAAAAGACCATATTGTTGCACACTGATTTTGGGAGAATGGTTAGGATCAGAATTATTATACCTGGGCAATCCCTCATCCCACTTTCCTACTGAGAAAGTCTCATTTCCTCTGCATAAAGCGGTATAAATGCCGTCCCAGTTGAATGTGTCGCTTTTCGTGATGAAATCATATCTTCCATCCGCATTCAGATCACCTACTTCGAATCCTCTTATCCTATCATCGTTTGGAACATCAAATGTCCAATTTTTCAACGATAAATTCC
>QMND01000093.1 GCA_003647605.1 Candidatus Shapirobacteria bacterium
ATACAATATTACTATAATATATTATTATGTCAAGTGAAAAACCTATTTTCTATTTACCAACAGAAATTGACAATTTAGTCAATCCAGACACTGCTTCAGTGATAGATTTTTCCCAGGCCTTTGAAAAAAGACTATCGACTGATAGAGGATGGCTACCTAAAATTAAAGAAAAGAAAAAGCAATTTGAGACCGACTTTGAAAATTTATCTGAAAATCAATTAAAAGAAGTAATCTTTAAAAAAAGAGAAAACCTTAAAAATGAATTTCAAAAACCACAAAGTCAAAAAACAAGAGACGAATTAGTTTTAGAAGCAGTTAGTTTCATCAGTTGTGTTTTTGAAAAGGTACAGAAAATAAAATTATGGGATAATCAGTTAGCTTTTATTTTTACCGCTGTTTTAGATGCAAGCAGTTCAGTTTTAGGAGATTTTGATTTTAATAAGGGAGAATCAAGGGTTTTACAGTTACCTACAAGTAATGGGAAGATTTTTTGTGGAGCTATTATTGCCGTGATTATTTCTTGGAAAACAAATAAATCAGTCTTAATTGGCACTAGAGACGATACGGCTGTTCGTTCTTTCTGTCAAGAAACAGGACGATTTATTCAAAAAATTACCGGCCAAGAATTAACAGGAATTTGGCAACGTCACAGTTTGACAAATGAACCAATTAGTTGGACATGGGATTCGACAAGATTAGAATTTATTGAAAAAAGTGGATTTGATGCAAGAAAAAGAACATATTCTTTGGCTAGACAAAAACACTGTTTATTAGTTGGTAGCAAAATGGCTTTTACTTTAGATAGGGTTCACGACAACCCTTTTTTACTTGAAAAAGAACAATATGGAATATTAGAGCCAAATGAAGCTCATTTTTTAGCATTTGAATTTGATGACATATTCCGTTGCCTGGTCCCCGCAGCCATGTCAAAAGAGATAGGAAAAGAAGAAGCAGAAAAAATACAAGATAAGTTACTGGCAGAATTTAATTTTGAAGAATTGTTTCCTGGTTTTAATGACTATCCTAAAAAAGATCGTCTTGATTTTCTTAAAAAAGAAGTGATCCAAAAAATAACTTTAGGCTTAAGAGAACAGAATATGTCCAATGAGCCGGAAAGCTGGGACCTCATTGCTGAATATTTATGGAGGAAGGTTAAACATTACAGGAGAGTAGAAATTAAAGAACAGGAATTAAAAGACTTAGTTGATCATTGGCTAGATGAACGACTAAGTCTTTTTATGCCAATGTTAATTTTAGCTGGTTTGAGACCTGGAATAGATTTTTTAAAGGAAGAGGTGGGTAATCAGCCTGGTTCTTTATTGCTTGATATCCACGATGGAATGCCTCAACCGAACAGTGTTTATAGTGGTTTAGTTGGTCTTTATGATTCCCTGTTGAAAGAAAATGAAGTTTGGCATTTTACTGACACTTTTAATAAAGTATTACCAGTCTCTTTTATTCTTCAATATCATTTAATAGGTATAACGGCTACTGTATTAGGTTTTTCTATTCTAGCTCAAAATCTAGGTATACCAGTTTTAGTCTTTTCTCCCCACACCGATGAATGTAACTTAAGGAAAATGGTTAATGGAGCCAAAAGAATAAGATTACCTGTTTATAATACTCCTACCGATTATTTACTTAGCCGTAATAGTGAAACAAGCCTAAGAATTATCAAGGAAGCCGTAGGTTCAGCTAAAAAGGAAACACCGTTTTTGATTATTTGTGACACCCCAGAAAAGGCCATTGAAATTGGTGCCGAACTTCAAAAAAACAGGGAAGTAAGGTATATTACACCAAAAGAAGAATATTATGATCCTGGAAAAGCAGAATCAATTGCCCATGAACTGAAGGTTGGAGAAATACTAATCGCCACCAGAATTGCTAGTAGAGAAATGAATATCCCTTTAAATGATTTAGAAGTTATTGTTTATTCTTCTGATTTAATAAAAGAATTAGATCTTTTTAAACAAGCTATTTCTAGAACAATAAGGGGAGAGCGTCGTTCTGGAGGTCGGCTGATTATTTTTGAGAAAAGAATTCTCAAACAAGTAGCTGATGGATTGACCTCTCTGACCCCACATCCTTTCAGTCTAACCCCTAATTATAAAGAAATAAAAGAAAAATTTAAACGGAAATTTCAAGACAAAACAAACCAAGCTTGGCGCCGAGAAATTTTTTGGCAAACAGTGGACGCCGAATCAAAAATATCTAGAAAAACCAAAGGTCAATTTTTTCAGATGATGGAAAAATATTTTATTTTACAAACAGAAGCACAAAGTCGAAAACTTCTTTTAGTTCTTTTATCAGAGCAAACATTAGTTAAATTACAACAAAAATTTCTTCAAGATAAAAATATAAGAAGAATGCCAAAACCTTTTAGAGAACGCTTAAGCTTGCTATGGGAAGAATTTAGTTGTATTTACGAACAAAGCTTTTCTGCCTTTGTTATTACTGAGAATTTAAAAGGGAAAGGAGGTGATTTCCGTCATTTATGGGAAACTTGGACAGCTAAATGTCAAGTACCAGTCTTGTCTAATCAAAAACGATAGTGAAATCAATTAGCAACTAAACGAAAAAAGACGGTGAAAAATTGTTGTTTAGAGTGTTAACTGTTGAACGGAGAGGAGGGAAACTAAGGTTTCTCACCTCCCAATAATCACCAATTCTTTCTCAGCTCTAGTCACGGCCGTATACAACCACCTTCTCCAAGTCTCATCATCCATCTTACTAAACCTTTCTTCAAACAAAATTACTTTTTTGGCCTGACTTCCTTGAGCCTTGTGAACTGTCAAAGCATAACCAAAATCCATCAAATCACCCTTCAATGTTTTTCTTCTGTCTTTACTAAAATTAAGGCCAGTTTCTTTATTAAACTGTTCCATCAACAACAAACCTTTATAGGTGTCAATTTCCTCGTCCATTTCCAACTCCGCTTCATACCAGTCTTCATTTTTTTGTTTAATCTTCAAAACTGTTCCCAACATACCGTTAAAAATACCAACTTTATGGTTATTTCTTAAACAAATCAACCTGTCGCCTATAATCGGCGAAGCTGATTCAAAACCTAAGCTATTTCTAATAAAATTATTCAATCTAATTCTAGTCCTATTGTAACCGCACAAAACCAAACAATCTTTTTGGTAATTACCCAATAAATCTACAATTCTTTCTTCTGTCTCCACTTCTCCTTTTTTGATCTTCATTACCTTTTGACCATAATTACCCACAGGAATTTGTCCTTTTTCCCTAGCCAAAATCGATAGTTTGATGATCGGATTATTTTCGGCTTGTCGATGAATTCGATTCAGTTTCAACAAGGGATTAGCCATTAAACTGAATTTACCTCTAATTGGCGACAATTGGCCATGATCGCCGACAGCTATAATTCTAACTCTAAAAGACAACAAATCCTCCCAAATCTGACCATCAACCATCGATGCCTCGTCAATAATAATCAAATCGCAGTCCAACTCATCTTTCTTTTTCCAACCAGTTATCTCTTTTTTGCTATTAATAATGGGGGAGTAAATCAAGGAATGAATTGTACCCACACTATCATTTTCCTGCTGGCTTTTGTTTTCTCTTAATTTTCTTTTTAATACCTGACTGGCTTTACCAGTATAACTGCAAAAGGCAACCTTTAATTTTTTGTCCAATTTTTGCCTCAATACCGAAATCAAGGTTGTTTTGCCTGTGCCTGCGTAACCACCCAAAGTTACGTATTGGCTATTTTTACCCTTAAACCACCCTATCAAACTACCCAACACCTTTTTTTGATCTATAGACAAATCCATTGCCTATTCTACCCCAACAACCC
>QMND01000094.1 GCA_003647605.1 Candidatus Shapirobacteria bacterium
CAAATAAAGTCTACGTAGAAAAATTTGTTAGCCTGGAAAAACATGTAAGTGCCAGAGTCTTTGTTAAAGTTTTGCCAACCTCTAATGACTATAATGCTTCTCTCTTAGGGCTTTATTTCCAAAATGGAAAGTTGTTCATAATAGTTCGCAGAAGTGGCTATACATATTCTTTCTCTTATCATTACAAAGATGAATATGGATCCTCCACTGGTCCTATTAAAGATATTAATGTAAATACTTGGTATCAAGTTGAAGTTTGGACTGAGGATGCAACTAATTTCAAAGTATTCATTAATAATAAACAAGAAAAAACTATTAATCCCTTTAATCGCTGTCTTGGCAATTTCGAGAAATTCAGAGCTGGTTCTGCTCCTACTGGCATTCCTTCAAGTTCATGGAATTATAAATATTTAATTGATTGCATTGCTCTTGCAGATAATTATATAGGAAAATTAGCCGATCCTCCTTGTCTAGAAAAGTCGGGAAAAGAAGGATTAAAACTACCTTCCTCTCCGCAATTCAGTGGCCCATTTATTAACCTAGTTCTTAAACAAGGTTTCTTTACTGATTCTTCGTTAGTAATTGCACCACTTCAGTATTGTTTAGACTTTCTTACTTTCTATGAAGAACTTCGGACATTTGGGGTCAAAAAAGTCTTGTTAGGTCAAATTGGAACTTCAGTTGAATCTCAAGATAAGATCTTTCCGATTCTCTTTTCTACTTCTTTTGAAACAGGAGATCTTTCTAGATTTGACAAAATTAACTTTGCAAATGGAACTATTGAAGTAATTCCAAATGCTAGTTATCAAGGAAATTATGGTCTAAAGATTTATGCCGGTTACTCTACTCCTTATGTTCGAAAAAAGATAAAGTCCAATCCTCTATGGCTAAGAGTATATTTCAGGCATGGAAGTTCTTACTCTTGGGACGAAACTTTTCATTGGATAAACATTTATTCTGAAAGCGGAAAAAGTCTCTTGGGCATTAGACATAAAGTTTCTAAAATCTCAGTTGGATGGAGAGACGGAGCATTTTGGGATTTAGTTAATACAAATGTGTCAATTCCACTTAGCTCTTGGATGAAACTAGAGTTAGGTATAAAAGTCGGGAGTGGAGACGGATGGATAGAAGTTTGGAAGGATGATCAATTAGTCTATAGGAAGACTAAACTTAATAATGCTTCTTACGGTGAACCAGCTTTAATTTCTTTAGAAGTTGCTGGTAAGTCGGGAGACTTCGATCCTACTGGATTCTATGATTGTGTAGCTGTTTCCAATGAAAGAATAATCAATGCTGGAATTCCTGCTCCTCCTGAAAGAACTTCTTCTGAGTTTATTCATTTGCTTGGTGAAATAGTCAATCCAAAGTGGAGAACTTACAAAGAGATCCTTCAGTTCTTAGTTTGCCTTGAGAAAAGACTCAAAATCCATCCTTCTGAAATCCTTCAACTAGTTTTAAGTCCCAGGTTAATCTCAAGGAAAATTTTATTAGAACCAAACATACTAATTAGAGAGGTTAAAGAAAATGCTTGAGGAAAAAATTCTAGCTCATGAGGAATGGGAAGAAGACGCTTATTCAATGTATAAATTAGATGAAGAAAGAGGTCAAGTCTTTCTCAGTCCTTCTTCAACTATTGAAGTAGTTGGAGTGGCTTTTAGAATTACTAGTGAGGATGGCCCTGGTCAGCTGAAGGCTCGCATTTACAAAGTAAATCCACAGGATTATTCCGGGTTGCCCGACCTTCTTCTTGGAGAATCTAATACTGTTTACGAAAAAACCCTTCCAAGATATACACCTAACGACTTACCAAGAGAAGATCAATGGGTTTATTTTGAATTTCCCGAACCTGTAGTATTAGAGCCTTCTACTTATTATGCAGTTACAGTAGCCATAACAAGAGAAAATAAGTTCTTCTGGGTAGGAAGAACTTCAAACAAAATTCCAGGAAGAGCTATTGCTAAATATGGAACTGGTTCTATTTGGAAAGGACATTCCTCATACGATGTTACATTTCAAATCTGGGCAAGAAGAAAAGGAATTTTAAAAGTAAAAGATAATTGTGGAGGAAATGTTCCAATTCTAGTCAATGGTCAAGAGACTGAGACATTTTATGAGAAAACTTTTGACTCTGGCACCGAAGTAACTATTCAAGTTCCAAAAGAAGTAATTCTTCCTCTAAGGACTTCAAGTGATTCTTGTAAGATTTGTAGTGCTTCCTCTTCTTATACAATTCGAAGAGAAGGTAGAAAGGGCTTCTTTGCTAAGAATCTCTTTTGGCAATTTTATGTCACTTCCGATGCTAAACTCTATTATAGAACTTCAAAGGATGGTAAGAGTTGGTCAGATGCAATTTTTATCAGAGACACTAATTATAAATATGGCTGTTCAGGACAAGTTTTCTTTGACGGTGAATATGTTCATATAACTGTGAAAGATGGTATTCGTCTTTATTATAGGATAGGAATTCCACAAGAAGATGGAACCATTGAGTGGCTAAATGATTGGCAAATTGCCCATCAAGCCCCTCAAGTTTCAACATACGGAGATCATCATTTCTATGTAAGAGATGATGGAATTCCTTGGACAATTTGGTGCTATGGATCTTATGTAGGTTCGATGAGACCAAGAGTCACTACTTCTTCTGTCGACCCTAGAAAAGAAGGGAAATGGGAAACACCTTCTGGCTATCCTAAGAAAGTATGGATCTCCGATTATCTTTGTGGAGGAGCTCAGGCCTTAATCATTCAAACTTCAGGGAAAGAAATGATGCTTTTCCATTATCAGAATCAGGCCGAAATAATTTCGTTCAAAACTTCTAATGGAACTTTTGATGTTTCAAAAAGTTATTTATCTTCAGTTCATTCTCCAGTAGAACAATACCATACTGGTTTAGAAAATTGGCATATTGATGTTTTAAGAGATAAGGATGAGAATATTCATTTAGTCTTTGAAGATATCAATAAGAACATTCGACATAGAGTTTACCTTTCCTCTTTAGGTTATTGGCTTCCAGAAGAGACTTTAGCTACTAGTCCTTCGGTAGAAGCTGATCCCATGCTTTGTTTAGATCCTGAGTCAGGAAATGTTTACTGTTTCATGGCTCATGTTCCCACTAAGGATCATTTAAGTTATAGAGTTTGGTATTCAAAAACTAAGACTTGGGGTCCACTTATTGACTGGATCAATGAAGAAGAATATGGATTACCCGAAAGGCCTTCTGATCATCAAGGCGGAAATCTTATTTGTTGGAGACGAGCTTGGAATGGTCTAATTGGTCTTACTTATCTTGCAAAAGGACCTTCTGGCTTAGAGATTAAATTCAAGTATTTAGATTTGAGACAAAAGTGGAAATGGAAATTCAAGCAATGGTCAGATGGTGATACTTCTCCGACAAAGACAGTCACTATTTCTTCTTCAGTTACTCTTGAAGCAATTTACGATCCAGTAGGTCCTGTATTCGAAGAAACAATTAAACCTTCTACTTTTCTAAGACTAATCAAGAAATCCCCTGGTGGAGTTTTCAAAGAAAATATAAGAAAGAAAATTGAGCATCCCTTAAGAGAAAAAGTAAATTTCAAAGAACTCTTTTGGTCTGTGCTCGGTGTACCTTTGAAAGTTTCTGTCAGAATCTTTAAGAGGATTTACAAAGCATTTATCCTTCTCAAGAAGTTTTATGTGAGGAGAAGAAATGATTAAATATGCTCATAACTTAGTAAAGTTGGGTCAAGAATGACAGAAATTAAGATAGTTAGA
>QMND01000095.1 GCA_003647605.1 Candidatus Shapirobacteria bacterium
ACCCACAGTCTCTTTAAAACCGAAACTACTTCTTTTATATCGTTTGTCTGTAATAAATTTCTAGCTAAATTAACATCCAAAGGATTGGCTGATTCTGACTTAGAAGCTAGGTCTTTGAGAGCCGAATTCATTTCTGATTTACTTATTACTTTTCTGATGCTAGTCTTTGAAATACTGTCTAAGGGAATTGAAGAAGTGAGAGCGGTGTGTTCGTCTTCTTTAAAGAAAGGTTTAAAAAAAACTATTTCTTTGCTAATTTTGTAAATTTGGTAAACTCGCCCACCGTCAACGATTTTATCGCCTTTTTTAAATGAAGTTATATCCATGACTATTTTCATTGTAACACACTTTGGTAAATTTGTTTTGGTTTGAGTTTTTATGGAGAAATGAACAGACAGAGAAAAATAGAAGTTATTGTGTTCGTGGTCGCCAAAATTCAAAATAGGAAGTAGTGTTATCAGCTAATGGTTTAAGAAGTTCGAATACTTGCTTGGCATCTTGCAAAAAAAATGGGGCTGATGTGCCAAAATTATTTTTAGAAAAAACTAAACCGGGACCTACATAAATCATACTATGTATTCGACAAGGAGGAATATTGTTTAGTCTAGGATTATCATATTTGACCACTAAAAAAACATGATCACCAAATTTTGGTTTAGTACTATCTCCTATCTGTAAATAATTTTCCATAACAAAATTAGTGTGATCTTCATTGCTCTTTTTAAGACGGTCAATGTAGTCGGGAAAATGAAAAAGAATAGCCGAAGTATGTGGCCCTGTTTTCATAGCCATACCTTCCATACTATAACCATAAAATTTTCTAAGATATTTAGGTAGAAGATTTTTTGATATTAAATTAATATCTCTAGGTTGTTTTTTACTAGCTCTTTTAACGGCAGAATTGGTAATTTTGATTTTAGGAGTGTAATTGCCTTTGTGTAAATCCTCTTGGTGTTTGATTAATAGCTTGTCGGTGCTACTAAGTAATCTAGGTGGAGGACTTTCTATCTTTTTAAAAGGATTGGCTTCTATTTCTAGCTTTAAGGTGGAGGACGATTTTAACCAACTATCGGGAAAATCTATCTGCCACTCTTTAATTTGTTTTGGTTCAAAAAAAACTACAGATTTTTTGAAAAGTTTGGTATTAAAAATAGGATCGTCTGACATTGTTCTTTATTTTATCATTGAAAAAGAGTTTTTTGTTTAGAGAATTTGACTTTGTTTGCTAGGCATATCAGACGGGGGAATTGCATAGACATCACTTCTATAGTCATCTTGACCAACCAGCTTTGCCTCCCCTCTTAAAATAGCTTCGTATTGCTTACAAGCATAACAACCGCCTTTTTGATGACATTTAAAGTTGTTTAACTGCCTGGCCAGTTTAATTTTCTTGGCTATTTTTAAAACTTTAGCTTCAGATTCTTGTAAATCGGGTAATTGTTGCTCTACTGGTTTGTTTTGAGATTCTAAATACCAATAACTGGCTTTGGTAACTTGACGCTGTTGGCAATTGTGGAGTAAAAGGGTGTAAATCGGTAGTTGCAAACTATCTTCGTTTTCGGTTTGTTTACCTGTTTTAAAATCTATAAGATGAACAGAATCAGTATCAGGTAAATATTCCAACCAGTCAATTTTTCCACATAAAATAATGTTGTCTTTTTCAGATAACCAATAATAAGGCAAATCTTCTTTTATTTTAACAGCTAATCTTTTAAGAGGACCAGGGTTATCTACGACTCTTTGAATCATGGCAATTCCTCTGTCTTTATATTTTTTTTCAGTTTGGGGGTCGAAAAATCCACCTTTTTGGCCACTTACTTTTTGCCAAGCTTTATCAAATTTTTCCAAAAGTGGCTGTTTAAAACGCTGATTAACAGGCAAAGAGGCTAGGGCTTCGACTACTTTGTGGACAGCCAAGCCTAAACTCATAGCTGGATTAATGATTTTTATTTTGTGACCTGTTTTTGGGTCTTTATAAACATTTTTAAGGTAATAAGCTCGGGGGCATTGAAGATAGTCACTGATAGACGAGTGCGAAACCCAAGTGGCTGAATATTTATCTAAAGGCATAATTGAATCATACAGCAACGAAGGATTAAAAAGAAAAATTGATTGTTTTTTGATTGATTTTTGGAAAATATATGTTTATACTTTGCTTATGGGAGAAGATATGTCAGTACCAGCATCAGTACTAGAAGTAGATCAAGTACAAGCTGGAGTAGTTGATGAGACATCTGAGGCACTTGCTTTGCCAGCACTACCAGTAGAAGAACAACTAGGAATGGTGGTTGGAATGTTGAGTGAAATGGTACCTGAAATAACAGAATTAAGAGAACAGAAGAATAGACTGGCAGAATTTCTCGAGGCGAGTAGGAAAGAAAAAGCGGAATTTAAGGAGGCATTGGATAAAATGAGAGAAGAAGCTGAAAAGCCGAAACGAGGGTTGGAAGTGGTTGATATTGTGTCTACGATACCGTCACAAGAAGATACTGTGGAATTGATTGAATTAATGAAGGTAAAGTTGGGGAAAAAGATAATAGAAATGGGAATAAAGCCAGATGATTTAGAAACAAACGAAGATAAACCACAAACACCGCAAAACAAGGAAGAGATGAATCGTTTGGCTTGCAGTATGGGTCTTATAGATGAGAGCGCTACTGGTAATGAAATTACTTATTATGAAAGACATGCTTTGAAATTTTATAAAGCTTTCGAGAGTGTTCCTTTGAAATCTTTATTAAGACAATCAATAAATTGGGCTCGTTTCGCTAGAAATGGCGAAGAAGATAATGTCGATATTGTCAATAGTTATATTTTATATGCAATGTTCAATCTACTGTCTTCGTTTGGCAAAGAAAGTTTTTTGGAAATAATTAGAATGGGACAGGTTGTTACTAGTCTTGACATTGACAAAAAATCAGCTTTTCTAGCCAAGAGGATTCGTGTCGATGTTATGGTTAGTGAAGCTCCTATTGCAGGACTGGAAAGTGTCATAGGATTTGTAAAAAAAACCGTTGCCAAACAGGCGAGACAATCTGAGTCTGAACAGGTAACAGAAGAAGAATAGGTTAATATTAAAACAGTGAGGGATTTTAGAATACAAGTTTTTATCAATTGGTTGAGGTTGTTTAGGAAGAAAGGTTATCGGAATAAAAGATGGTTAGTTAGTTATGGTTGGCAATGGATAAGAATTTGTCTTAAAAAGAAAAACGGGGAATGGCAAAATAAAATGTTTGACTTGGAAGACATAGCTTGTTTAAGAAAAGAAGTGTTGAAATTGGGCAATTTCGATGGTCGGTGGTTTGTTAGAATTTTTGAACCAGAAACAAAAGGGATCAGAGTTTGGGAATATGGCTGGTTGCTAAAAGAGATAGAAAGAAGAAAGATCAAGTTAAAAGGTTTGAAGATTTTGGATGTGGGCAGTGGTGGTAGTTTGCTGGGTGGCTTCTTGGCTAAACAAGGAGCGAAAGTAACCAGTTTAGATCTAGAAAAAGCGATGGAAAAGAGGGACAGGGTTGGAAAAATAAAAGGTTGGAAAAGAATGGTAGGAGATATGACCAAAATGCAGTTTAAAGATAAAAGTTTTGATATGGTTATTTGTATTTCGGCAATTGAACACCTGGATACCAAAATAAATGGTAAATTTTATAGCCAAAAAGAATATAGGCATAGAACCAAAAGAGCCATAACCGAAATGAAAAGAGTGGTTAAAAAAGATGGTTGGATATATTTAACAACTGA
>QMND01000096.1 GCA_003647605.1 Candidatus Shapirobacteria bacterium
CCCCAGAAGCCTCCATTAAAAAACTCATATCTCAAAACATAGGTAACTGCTTTTCTATCTCCAAAACCTTCAGAGATGCCGAATCAGTCAGCCCTAGTCATAATCTAGAATTCACTCTGCTTGAATGGTATGAAATCGGCAAAGATTATAAACACATTGCCCAAACTACGCAAAAACTTTTTCTTTATCTCCATCACCAGCTTCAAAAAAAAACCAATCAGCCAAAAACTAATTTTCTTAATTACCAAAAACAAAAAATCGACCTGACTCCCCCCTGGCCCCAATTTAACTTGTCTGATCTTTTCCAAAAATATGCCCATATCGACCTATCTCAAAACTTAACTTTCAAACAAATTAAAAAAACAGCTCAACAAAAAGGTTACAACACTACCGGTATTGACACCTGGGAACCACTTTATGACCAAATACTTCTCAACGAAATAGAACCGCATTTACTTAAAAACCGACCCGTCTTTATTTTCAACTACCCAACTCGCTTATCTCCTTTCTGCCAACTATGCCCCCAACAACCAGGCTTTAGTCAACGCTTTGAACTTTATATGGCTGGCATGGAACTAGCCAACGCCTATTCAGAACTTAATGATCCTGTCCAATTGGAAAAGAACTTCAAAACCGAACAACAATTTCGCCAACAACATCACCTACCCAACCACCCCTACGACAAACAACTCATCAAGTCCACCGCCAATTTCCCCAAATGCGCCGGTATCGCCATCGGTATCGAAAGATTAGCCATGCTTTTTACCAATACCACCAATATCGAAGATGTTCTCTACTTCCCTACATCCAAACTTCTAAAACAACCTTAGTATTGATTGTGTCTTATTAAATCAAAGAAGACATATAGTTCTCCATCTTTGATACTCAAAGCCCTCAAATCTCCTTTAATCCAAATTGCGTACTGTTCCGACCTCCTCCCTTTCAATTTATGCAACCTCAAAGACGGATGCAAAGGGTTTTTCTGGAATAAAAGAAATTGTTTTTTAAAAACAGTCCTCAACCCAACATCATTTCTACAAAGTTTCTTAACTTGTTTTTGAAAAGAAATGGTCAAATAAAAATTCATAGTAAATCAAAAAACTCCTCCACATCTTCCACCTTAATAGCCTTACCTTTTCTGTATTCATCTAAAGCTTTTAATCCTTTTTCTTCAGTTTTCTGACTCATTTGATAAACTGGCATCGTTTTCTTTAATATCTCTTCCGAAGCCTTACTTATGAAAAAACGAATAGTTTTAGCCAAATTATATCCAAACTGAGATCCATAACTCCCCAAAATATTAGCCTCTTGATCTGTTAAAGAAAGTTGTACTTTAGTCATAATAATCCAATTCTATGCCAAAAACATTCTTTTGTCAATACTTTTCTCCACTTTCCTGCAGGCTCGCTAGGATTCGAACCTAGAATGTCAGTTTTGGAGACTGAAGTGATAGCCATTTCACTACGAGCCTAAAGTGGACCTGGTGGGAGTCGAACCCACGATCTTCTCAATGCCATTGAGACGCTCTAACCAACTAAGCCACAGGCCCAAAACAAAACTATTTTATCATTTTTTGTTAAACTATAAAATCATTATGTTTTCAACTTTGTTTCAATTATTCAAAACCATCTTCATTTCTTCATTTTCTGCCTCTAGTTATCCCCAACTTCTTCAAAAAAACAAAATATCCGTCTGGAAATACTTTCATTTTTTTAATTTTTTATCCACTCTAATCTTTACCATTCCCATTTTCTGGCAACTAAATCAATTTAATCCTCAAAATTTTATCAATCAAACCAATCAAATTTTTCCCGATGAACTCCAAATAACTCTTAAATCACAACATCTAGAAATCAACCAAAATTTACCATACTCTATTCAATATGAACATCAAAACATAATTGTCTTTGAAAATGAGAATAAACTTCAAAACCCCAAACACATTCCTCAATACAAATCACCTATAGTAATCAGTCAATCGACTCTCTACCTTGTTGATCTTCATACTAAAAACTATCAATCAATTCCTCTGCCAAAACTCAAAGAAATCCTAACTATCAACCAAAACTATCTCAATCAAACATTTGAACAATTCCTCAACTCGTCTTTTTACCATCTTCGGCTTTATATCATCATCCCATCCTTAGTTATTTTCTTCTTCTTCTATCTGATTACAACCATTGGTCGCTATATCCTCCTCATTTTTTATTCCACCATTTTATATCTATTCATTAAGATTTTTTACAAAAAAAACCCAATTATCCAACAAAATTTTGATTTATCCACCACCACCCGCTTATCAATTTACTCCCTAACCCCCATTATTATCGCCTCCGATATTCCCGGTATCTATCTACACACCCCAATCCCAGGCTATCTTAAACTGTCAGCCTTTATGGTATGGAGTCTTCTCTGTCTCAGCTATTTCGATTCCGATCAATCAGATTAAAAACAACCATCCTCTTTGCCTTTTTATTATCCCATAACTTGACACTATTATCCCATTGATATATAATATAGACCATAATAAGTAAAGGAGAGTGGGATGTAAGATTCCTTTGAATAGTACATCCCTTCTCCTTTGCTTATTTTTTTGTTTAATCTCTCACCACCTCCGCAATTTTTCTGGCTATTCGCCTCATATCTTCTTCTCTTTTGCCTCTAGCTGTCTCCGCTGGTGTCCCAATTCTAATTCCCGATGGACTTCTGGGTGTACCTTTATCACCTGGCACCATATTGTAATTAACAATAATCCCCACTTTTTCCAACCTCACCGCCATTTCTTTACCTCGACCCACCTCAAACTCCACCAACATCAAATGGTTTTCTGTTCCATAAACCTTCAAACCCAAACTTCTTAACTCCTCAGCCAAAACTCTAGCATTTTTAACCACTTGCCTAGCATAATCCTTAAACTCGGCTCTCATAGCCTCCTCAAAAACCACCCCTATTCCAGCTATATTATTCATATGTGGACCACCCTGTAAACCTGGAAAAATAGCCCTGTCTATCTTGCTGGCCAAATCCTTATCTCTTTCCAAACCCTTTTTAGTTATTCCAATCACCGCCCCCCTCGGACCTCTCAAACTCTTATGAGTCGTCGAGGTCAACAAATCTACATAATCAATCGGTGATGGATGCTCACCTCCCACCACCAAACCAATAATATGAGAAATATCAGCCACTAACCAAGCCCCCACCTCATCAGCTATTTGCCTAAACTTAGCCCAGTCTAAAATCCATGGATAAGCCGTCGTTCCCGCCCAAATCAATTTTGGCTTTTCCCTTTTTACCAAATCTCTCAATTTATCGTAATTTATCCTACCATCGTCTTCGACTCCATATTGAACTGATTCAAAAAACTTACCCGAAAAAGTTATTTTAGGATGACCATGAGTTAAATGACCTCCATCCGATAATTTTAAACCACAAGTTTTATCACCTACCTCCAACAAAGCCAATAATACCGCTTGGTTGGCTGGACTACCTGAATAAGGCTGAACATTCAAATGTTCCACTCCCAACAACTTCTTGCCCCTTTCTATAGTTAAATTTTCAATCTCATCAACAATCTTATTACCCTGATAATATCTTTTACCCGCATAACCTTCCGCATATTTATTGGCCAAACAACTACCCACCGCCTGCCTAACCGCCTCCGAAGCAAAATTTTCACTCGGTATCAGATGAATTTGGCTCTTCTGCCTATCTCTCTCTTTTTTAATTAAATCAAAAATC
>QMND01000097.1 GCA_003647605.1 Candidatus Shapirobacteria bacterium
AAGATACATTGTGCGACACATAAAAAACATAGGGTCAACTCAAGAGAGTAGCCATATTACCTATCTTTATTAATTAAAGCATAAAAAACAAATAAGCAATTTTTTTTATCCAACTAATTACTCACCAACATCTTCTTCCTATCTCCCCAATGGCCACATTTCTGGCACTTCCACACTATCTGTGCTTTTCCACAGCAACTATATCACACTATATCAACATTATCGTGAAAAATTATAGGACATATTGTGAAAATATCCTATAATTATACTACTTCCCTACTTCTGCCTATCCAGCCGTTTTTTTTAACATTTAAACCTTAAATTATTAAAAACAATTAAATCTACCAAGCTAAAAAGCTTAATTAATTCACACCACCAACTCAACTATTAACCATAAAATTTATCACAACTCCCCTCACCTACTTTTATATACAAACTAAAATTACCCCTATCTATCCAAATTATTTGTATTTATTTAGATTTTAGCCCCATTTAGTAGCCACTAACATAGCCATCACCAAAGACCCTAATACCCATAACAAACTCTTCCATGTTTTTTTGAACAAACGATCTCTTATCTCTGCCTGCATTAAACCTGAAATAATATAAATAAAAGACACTAGATAAACTGATCCTTTAAAAATTCCTACTGGCCAAAAAGAAAAGACCATAGCTAATTCGGCCATAATTAAAGCTGGGACCCAAACATAAGCCATACTTTTATCACTACCATCATCGCTCAATTCAATCCTGATAGCCCAAAATTGATAACTAAACAATACCAAAGATATTAATAAAACTCCAAAAGCATTCCAATAATACATAAACCTAAAAGAAAACAAACTATCAAAAAGAAAAAAGGCTGTTAGTAATACCAATATTAAACTAACCGTATAAGCACTTCTATACAAAGGCACCGTTTTGTAACCAATAGCCACTAAAAAAATATTTTCTACTAAAAAGATCACATAAAATAAAAAGGCTATAAATACGGCAAACAATAACTTAAAGAACAAAGATAACGACAACATGGCCAAAAACAAACTTAAACCTATTATTAAAGAAAGTGGCAACAAAACCACCATCATTTTCAAAAACCAACCATTAGAAAAAAGCAACCTTAACGACCACCAGTAAACCATCGCCGTCAAAAAAGACAATAACAACAAGGCTTGATATCTCCAACTATAAGGCACCAACAACAACAAAAAAAAGAACAAAGACAAAAACAGAGAAGCCGTCAAAAACCTTACCTTCTTATTCAATCTCTCCTCCCATAAACACTCTAACCACATCCTCGTTTTCCTCCAATTCTTGCCTTAACTTCAGTAACTTATCTCTATTCTCCCCTACTTCCATCTTCACTTTGTTTTTAGCTATCAAAGCCATACCACTATTCAGTATTTCCAACCCCAACTTTTCGACTTTTAACAATAAATTGGCCAAATTTCCAAACTCTGTCATTATTACATTTTCTCTAAAATCAGTCGCCCCCTCGTCTATCAACTCTAATTCAAACTCTTCCTTCAATTCAGCCACTTCTATCTGTCCCATTTTTTCAAACAAATACATAACCGAACCACTATCAGCTAACCTTCCCCCATTTCTTTTAAAAATAAACTTAACTTCCGACAAAGTTCTAACTTTATTGTCTGTCTCCACTTCCACTATCATTGGCAAAGCTCCAGCTCCATAACCCTCCAACAAAAAAATTTTCAAACTGTCTTTCTTTTTTTTAAAATTATCTAAAATCCTGTCTATATTAGACTTGGGCATATTAACTTTTTTAGCCCTTTCTATAGCCATTCTCAAATAAGAATTAATCTGTGGATCCACATTTCCACCACCTTCACGCACCGCTACCAAAATGCTTTTGGCCATTTTAGTAAAAATGGCACTCCTTTTTTTATCCTGAGCTCCTTTTCTAACTCTAATATTAGCCCACTTAGAATGACCTGACATAAAAATTATTCAACTTCATAACTACTATATTTTATCAATTTAGCCCAATCTTTTCCTAACTCTAAACTAAATTGTTTTTCTCCCAAATCTTCCATATAAACCGTCTGACAATTCCCAAAAAACTTTTTCAAATTCAACCAAGCTTTGAAATTTGCTAATTTTTCTTTATTGCCCCCATAAGCCAATTTAGACTCAAACTTTTCCTTTCCACTACCAACTTCATTAACTAAATAACCAGCCCAACTCAATCTCTTGGCCACAAAATTAGCCAACCCCCTTTCTCCACTGTTATTGAACACTTTTACTTCTACTTCTCCTTCTAATAAAGAATTGTCAGCCAAATCTCGACTTAACCACTTGCTCATCAACTCAGAATTAAAATTATCTACATCCACATTTTCTAACTTGAACAACAAATCATCTTTAATTGACAAAAAATGGACGGCTCGAAAAATGCCAAAGTTTTTTACCCAAAAATAAAAACTTTTCCAACTCCTCCAGTCTTTTAATTTTACATTTTTTTCAGAAATAAAAGCAAAGTTATAAAACAAAACCTCGTCCAACAAATCTTCTCTTTTCTCCTCCTTTAGCAATTTCACCACCTTATCACAATCATACCAACTATAACCCCCAGGTACCCATAACTTAGTTTGGTCATCCACCTCGATTACATTTATCATCCTTCTGGCTTCAGATACCGAAAACAAATGCCAACCATCATCAGACATAGTACTAAAACGAAAATCCTGTTTTTCTTTATTCCAATTATCTTTGTTTTGCCAAACATAAACCCACAAACAAATAACTCCAAACAAAAACAAAAAAAACAATCCCCCCAACCAATTAGATTTCTTTCTTCTATTCCTCATCTAGCTCCTCCAAAAAGCCCCCCAACTCATTATCCATATCTATACTCCAACTCATCAACTTCTTATCAATCGGATGCTCTAATTCTAAATAAAAAGCCTGCAAAAAAATTCCCTCTTTCCATCTCAATCTTGAACCATACAAACCATCCCCAGCCACAGGCCAACCCACATAACTAAAATGAACTCTAATCTGATGAGTTCTACCAGTTTTTAAATCAACCTCAACTAAAGAATAACTTTTCCCATCTTTTCTATACTTTTTCAATAAACGAAATATTGTCCAAGCCACCTTCCCATCAGGATTAACCGCCCATTTACCAAAAGAATAGCTACTCCTAGCTATAGGCACTTTTATCTCTCCTTTAGTCACCACCTCTCCTTCCAATAAAGCCATATATTTTTTCTTAACCTTTCTTTGTTTAAATAATTTTTTTAAACTATCTAAAACATCCTCATTTTTAGCCACTAGCAACAGCCCTCTAGTAACTTTGTCCAAACGATGAACTAAGCCAGCTCGCTTCAAATCCCGACTCCACTCAAAGCTCTGTCTTACCCAACTCTCCACTGTTTGCCTATCACCTTTATAATTTTCCGCTGTCGACACTACACCCTCCCCTTTGTTTAATAACATTAAATAATCGTCTTCATAAACTATTTTAATTTCTTTCATCTTGTTTTAATTCTACAAAAAAATAAACTATCCCCAAAGCAATCAAATAATCGGCCAAATTATTATAAATGCCACTAGCTAATAAGCTCCAATAATCCCTAACAAAACCATAGACCAATCTGTCTATTAAATTTATTACCCCTCCCACTATCAATAATTCCAAACCTAAATATTTC
>QMND01000098.1 GCA_003647605.1 Candidatus Shapirobacteria bacterium
CATGCATACTGTGTAGTAGTCGAATAGGTCAATCATTCCGTCGTTGTTGATGTCGCATCTTGGATCGTAGTTGGGGTCTCCTTCTTCTGTTGCGTAGTGCATTGCTACTGTGTATACGTCTACTAGGTCGATTATTCCGTCGCCGTTTATGTCGCAGTATTTGGTTGTTATGTTTAAGACTTCAACTATGTAGGTTACTGAGTCTATTCTTCCATCTTCGTCGGTTACTGTTAGGGTTACTGAGTAGTTGCCTGGTTGGGTGTAGTTGTAGGTTATTATTGGGTTTGTTATTGTTATTGGTGATGTTCCGTCTCCGAAATCCCATGTGTAGTTGGCTATTGGGCTGAATCTTGCTGTTTTTGCGCACCAGCCTAGTGTGGTTTTTGAGGCGTTGAAGGTTATTGTTTGGTTTACCCATGGTTGGTATGGTGACCATTCGAAGTCTGCTGTTGGGCCGAATTCTGGCAGTATTTCTATTGGTTTTGTGGTTGTGCTCCATAGTCCTTCATTGTCTGTTACGTTTAGGGTTATTGTGTAGTTGCCTGGTGTTGTGTATGCGTGGGTTACGGTTGGGTCTGGTGGGTTTGTGTAGTTTCCTTCTTTGATTATTTTTGGTGTTCCGTCTCCGAAATCCCATTCATACTTTATTATTGTGTCGTTGAATCCTTCTGCTGTTGATGATGAGGCGTCGAAGGTTAGGGTCATGTTTTCGTAGGAGGGGGTTGGCCAGTATGCGAATGATGCTTGTGGTGGGTAGCCTGATGATTGTTGCACTTGGAATGTGATTGTTTCTTGGTTTATTGTTATTGGGTCTACTTGTCCTGTGATGTATGCGGTGTATTCTCCTGCTTTTGGGTCTGGTGGTAGGGTTATGTAGGTTTGGTATTTTCCTGGCGTGTTTTGTATGTCTTGGAATTGGATTTCTGGGAGTTCTAGGTATCCTTTTTGGATTTTGCTTATGTAGAAGTATTCTGCTCTTTCTTTTGCGTAGGCTATTCCGCCTTGTTTTGGTTCTTTGTTGTATACGTTTGCGCATATTAGGGCTTTACCTGAGATTGCCCATTTTGGTATATATATTGTGAATTTTGGCGATATTGTTTGTTCTGGTAGAATTGTTGTTTCTAAGAAGCCTGTTTGGATTGGAACCATGTTGGCGTCGAAGACTGTTGCTGTTATGAATATGTTTTGTGAGGTTAGTTCTGGGTTGTTGACTTTTACTATTACTCGTATGCTTGTTCCTGTTTGGACTGTATCTAGTTGGTTGTTTTCGTGGTCTGTTATGGAGATGTCTAGTATTTTGATTGGCATGTGTTGGGTTGGGTTTCCTATTTGGATTGTTCTGAAGGTTGTTGGTTGGTCTTGTGGGTTGTTTATTTGGAGTATTATGTAGGCGTCTGATACTGGTGTGCCATCTAGGGTTATGTTTCCTTGGATGTAGATTTTTTGTCTTAGGAGGTAGGATTGTTTGTTTGTTTGGGCTGTTATGGTGAGGGTGGGTGTTAGGGGTTCTGTGTTTTCTTCCATTGTTAGAAGGGAAAGGTTAGCTAAGAATGCGATAATTATGAACGTTATTGAAAATATGCCTAGTAGATGTTTTTCTATTCTTTTTTGATTTTGCATAAATGCTTCACCAATCACGAGATATTTTCAAAAATGTTCTAATAAGTATTCTGGAAAATATATCCATTTGTATTTTACTTCACTGAACTCTCAAAAAGCTCTTTTTTGAGAATTTTTCAAAGAAAAAGGGGAAATTAAAGTTACGGAGTTTGTCGATTTTATGGTAGAGGTGCTATGAATATTTCTGGTGCTGGTGCGTATTCTGGACACCATGCGAAGCCGCCATCGGCAGGCTCTTTGTCATAGCAGTTAACGTGTATGTATGCATAGCCCGCATAAGCCCACTTCGGTATGAAGATTGACACTGTGAAGCTAGCGTTGTTGTATTGACAGAATACTGCTCCACCAATTGTGAAGCTATAGCTTGCGTTTAGGCCTATTGGAACGCCGAGTTCATCTGTAATCACTATAGTGAATAGTCCTGGATAGGATTGTTGTGCATGTGTGCCATACTCAACAGTTATTTGCACATACTCTCCGTGGTTGTAGGTATATTTGTCTGTGGTCACTTTCCATATACGTACCATGTAGTCATAGTGGAACTCCATTGTATCGGTAATTAATACATCTGCTAAGCTAACTGTTGCAACTACTTTCCATACTCCGAACAAGTCTTCTGGATTATCACATGGCCATGGCATTCTGAACGTTATGGATGCAATACCCGAAGCGTTTGTTATTGCTGTGAATTTGGCGAATGCTGTGCCGTTTGGATATTGTATTTCGAAGCTTACAATCTTTGATTGTACTGGCCAGCAGTTATAGGTTACTAGGGCGTAGAGGTATACTTCTGACTGTGGAATTACTAGGTCCATTGGGTTGTTTGGTCCTTGTCCGCCGTATGGTGCTGGGAATGCTGAGGATGCGCCATAGCCAGCGTTGTTTGCTCCACCGTAAAGGTCGATTTGTCTGCCGGGTAGGGGTGATCCGTAGATAGTTACTGTTCCATTTACAATTTGTGTTTCATTTACTGGTATCCATGTTCCATCTTTACTTATAAGCCAGTTTCCGAAGACGCTGGTTAGGTCAAATGAATGTGTTGTGTTGTCTGGGTAGTCATGTCTGATTATTTCAAATGTTATTGTTGCTATTACGCCTGTTCCGTTGGGCCATACTGTCATGTCCCATTCTCCAGTGCTGGCGTTAGGCAAGAGCATTTCAGCCATTACTACATGTGGTCCGTACATACCGTCTGATTCTACTCTGCTTGTGAAGAATGTTCCGTGTAGGTTCCATGGGCCATCCTTAAGGAACGGACCTTCTTCTACACTAACTACATCGAGAAGGTCTGCGTCGTAGAGTAGTCTTAATTGCCATCCGATTGCGTACCATGCGTAGTGTAGGCCAGTTGGGTCTGGACCAGTTAGAACTATGTCAACTTTAAATTGTGTGCCAATTTCTGGGCATGGGCCGAACTCTGTTTCTTCAGGTATGGATTCAAACCATGGTAGTGGTAGTGGTAGTCTGTTCCAGATTCTCACTATACCATTTTGTGGAGCATCAGGCGTAATCGGCCCAACCGTATCATAGAATGAAACATCTGTGAAGTCCAACGGCGACTCAATATATCCTACTGGCGGACCAGGCATCTGTAATAGTACAGTGAAGTTAATTGACGCAACCAGCTCGTCAGCCGGAGTTGTACCACCAGGAGTTTCAGTTGGATCCTTAACCACAAACTCAATATAATCAAGGACCGCTGGATCTGGGTCTCGGTGGAAAGTAACTGTGTAAGTACCCCAAATTGGTGCTACGCTAACATTGCCCATGTCGCCAATAACGTCGATTATTGTCGCGTTATAAACAAGCTTGAAGCTTGCATTAGATAGGTGCCAAGCTTCAGCCAGATTCTTAATGTATAGGTCAACTTGGAAAACTTGGCCGACAGCATCCGTAAACTGGTCGTATTCTACGAGTGTGGGTTCAACACCCATATAGGGCGCTGGAGGCATAGCCCATTCAAGCGAATAGTAACCGTCATCCTTTGGAAAATCAGTGCGCTGCACACCATCCGCGCCCATGACGAAGGTCTCAGTA
>QMND01000099.1 GCA_003647605.1 Candidatus Shapirobacteria bacterium
TTAGTGGATATATTAAAAGTGTTATACGGAGATCTTCGCAAAACTGGCTATGAATACGAGGTTATAGTCATTGATAATGGCTCAAAAGACGGAAGTGAAAAACTGGCGACTATCGCTAACAGTTATAATATGGGGGTATCTATCGCGCGCAATCAAGGGATAGACGCTTCGAGCGGTGAATATATTTTTATGCTTGATGGCGATATAGTGCCAGTCGAGAACAGCATAAATTGCCTACTTAAATACCTTGAAGATAACCCACTAAAATATGCTATAGGTTTTCACGCGAATAAATTTACTAATCAGAAGAATAAAAACGGACAAAAACATCATGAGATATTTTGCTATAAGTTATTTGATGTACAGATATATAAAAAGGCTTGCGTTTATTATGGATTATTCAGAAAAAATCTATTTGATAAAGGCGTGAGGTTTGAAACATCAGGCGAATTTGGAAAACAGGGTTATGGTTGGGAAGAAATAGACTTTTACAAACAAATGGAAAAACGAGGGATAGAGCAGTACGTGGCCCATATAAACTCACCATCCGGGAAATACTATCACGATGTCAATTCATCTATAAAGTGTATGGGTCACGATGAATATATAAGGACGTCAAAGGCAAGGCATGAACAATTTAAAAAGAAGTGGAAAATAAATGCTTGATAAAGTCATAGAGAAGCACATAGATAAGCAGGGTGAGATAGAGGAATCGCTAAAAAAAGAGATAGATAGGATTATAGGCTCGATTGATATAGATGCGATAGTGGAGAACGCGCAAGCGGAATTAGACGCAATGGTAAAAGAAATTGAGGATCTTATAGCGTCTAAATACGCTCCTCATGCAATAGAGAACGGTTTAGAACTGGCTAAAATAGTAAAAGATATGATAAAGAAGGATAAAGAAATAAAGATACAAAAAACAAAAAACCCAAAATTGAACGAAGATGGTTAATGCGCAGGTAAAAATGAATTTTAGAATACCAAAAGTATCAGTCCAGGAAGATTTACTGCATATTGCGCAGAAGATATTTATCCCCTATATGCAAAGGGGGATTAATAGAAACTCGGATATTGAAGGAGGCAGTTTTCCCGCTTTAGCGCCAAGCACTATAAGGAGAAAGGGACACAGTGATCCTCTTATAGAGACAGGGAAGTTAAGGAGTGCTTTTAGATTTAAAAAGAAAGGCAAGCTCGAAGTATTGATAGATATTAAATCCAACAGAGCAAAGATAGGAAAGTATTTACAGATAGATGGTACAAAAAGCGGAAAGCATTTTAATTTTTTTGGAATATCGAGAAAGATGGAAGACCAAGCTATAATGTATATGAAGAAAAGAATAGAGAAAGCGATAAAAAATGCCAAATAATGAGGCCTTTGAGGGCCTGTTAGACAGGGAAATAGAAACAATGAGAATACTTTTGTTAGCCAAGTCGTCAAGAACAGCTATCACTTTAGAGGAATATGTGAAGGTGAGGACATTGCAGGGCACAGGATTAGATGTCATTAAGCAGGATTTATTGACTGATTTAAGGGAAGGAGGAAGGATATTCGGTGAATTTAGGAATAGTGTAAAAGCGACTGCCGCGGGTTCTATAAACAGATTAAGGGATGATGCCGAGTTTTCGGAGATAGGGGTTGATTTAAAATATCGGTGGAGCGCAGTACTTGTAAATACTTGTTCTGATTGTTTAGAAAGACACGGTACAGTCGCAGAGTGGGATGAGTGGGAGGTTATAGGATTACCTCGTTCAGGTTCGACAGTATGCAGGGAAAATTGTAAATGTGTATTATTGCCAGAAGAATCAACGGAATTAGCGCCGATTAGGAGAGTAAAAAAATGAGCTATGATGCTGTTCGCAATTACATAGTCGGGAGATTAAACGGTCAGGGGTTTGCCGAGAGCCAGGCGATAGATGATTATACAGATGCGCCATCTTCTGAATATGGCAATACCTTTATATTGAAAGCATTATCTGGTGAGATGGACGATGAGAACTCAGAGACGATAGTCGATAGGTTCTATGACGCGCAGACATGGCAGGCTCAGATCGCCTTTAGCAAGACCGATATAGATAGAGACGAGCTTCATAGGAAAAGGGAACTCATTATGAAGGATTTAGATAATCCTGCTAATTGGAGCGATACGGTAAGGATTATGAAATATGGCAACTGGTCGGTGGAGATGCTTGACAGCTACTTTATACTGACCATTAATATAAAAATTGTAGATACATACATCTACTAACAAAAGGAGAAAAAAATGGTAATGTTAACGAAGAAAACGATAGTATTAGCAAAGATAGAGGGAACTTATGCGTCAGACTCTACGCCATCGAACACAGACAATGCGATAATGGCGTTTGATCCTCAAATCTCAATCAATGCTGATATGAAGGAAAGATACCCTGCAAATTCTGATATATCACGTTTTCCTGAACTGCGAGGGAAAACAGCGTTTGAGATTAAATTCTCAACAGAGTTAAAAGGGTCAGGTTCAGCAGGCACAGCCCCAAGAACAAGCCCTTTATGGAGAGCGTGTGGAATGGACGAAGCAATAGTCTCATCCACAAGTGTGGCATATACTCCTATATCTTCGAGCTTTGAAAGCTGCACTATCTACGTTGAAATAGATGGTATTCTCTATAAAGCGCTGGGCTGCGTAGGTACATTTGACATCGATCTAACAGCGGGAGAAGCGGGAAAAGTCAACTGGACATTTAATGCCAGGTATGTATTGCCTACAGACGCATCAGCAGGCACGCCGACATTTGATTCTACTACGCCTGTTATTGTAAAAGGCACAACAACAACATTCGGCGCATATTCAGCGATAATTGAAAAGTTAGCGCTTAATATAAACAACACCGTAGCAGAAAGACCTGACTTTAATCAGACAGAGGGTATCTATGGGTATCAGGTAACAGGCAGAAACCCCGAAGGTTCGATGACGATTGAGGCTGTATTGAGGGCCGAGAGCAATGCTGATTTCTTGAGTTATTTTAATAGTGGAACAGTAAAGGCTCTTTCAATGGCATTGGGATCATCAGCGGGTAATATCTGCACTATAACAGGCAGTTACGGCTATTTGAGAGCGCCTGTTGTTGGAGATAGAGACGGTATAAGGACATTTGAATTGCCGTTCCAGCTTGCAAGAAGCTCTGGTAATGACGAGCTGTCTATAGCTTTTACATAAGATTGTTAACCTGCCTGGTTTGAATTAACAGGCGTTAATCTGCCAGGCGGGGATACCTAAACATAGGGGGTAAACTATGGCGATCAAAGGATTGAGTCTTGATGAAACAGTAGATTATATTTCACAATTTGATAAAGACGATCCAAAAGTAACGTGGATTTTAGGAGTATTAAGCAGTAGGGTTCGTAAGCACATAGGAGATATAGCTACTAGTTTTAATCCTGGCTCTCCCAATTCTTCAAGTTTTAATATAGGCAGGGCAGAGATAGAAGCTGTTAGTTTTGGGCTTAAAGGATTCAAGAACTTTGTTGATAGTAAAGAAAAGCCCATAAAGTTTGAAACTGAAAAGAAAAA
>QMND01000100.1 GCA_003647605.1 Candidatus Shapirobacteria bacterium
TGATTTAATTGTTGGTCGTCGACATAGCCAGTTAAAATTAATTTTTGTTGTTTGGGGTTCTGTTTTTGTAATTGGGCGTATTTTTTTTGTAGCCAAATTAGGTCTTTAGTCCAAGGGTGTTGAGGCACATCTGTTTTAGTGGCTGAAGAACCAACAATAACTAATGGATAATTAAGAGCTAAACAACTTTTGACTAATTGAGGAATATTTTTGTTCCAATTGATATCACCAACATAAAGAACAAATTTAGTTGGTAAGTTGTATTTTTTTTTGGTTTTAATTAAATTGGATTTTTGAGGAATTGGTTTAAATTTTTTATCGGCAGCTAGATAAATAGAATAAATTTTGTCTAATGGGTATTTAGTGATTTCATGGATGGAATATTTAGAAGAGTGAGAATCGGTAATGATGTAGTCAGTTTGTTTAAGTCGTTGTTTTTGGATTTGCCATTTAATTTCACCTTTGATACCAACAGGAAAATGTGATTTAAATTGTCTAGGGATTAAATCGTGAACGGTAATAATGGTAGGAATTTTTTTGGGAGGGATACTCAGTTTAAATGGGTCAAAGTATGGGTAGTGAATTAAATTGTATTTTTGATAATCAAGGTTGTTTTGTTGAACTAAATCAATAGTCCAATTTTGATAATCAAGATTCTTTTTTATTTGTTGTTGTAAAGCCGGAACTAGTCTTTTGGTGTAAAAACCGACTCCTCTGAGAGAGTTGGCGTCGATGGTGGGAGAAATATCAATGGCAATTTTAAATTGTTTCATTTTAATTCCAATCTTTTTTGAGGTCTATAGAGCGATTAGTTTTTTTAAGTTCCCAAAACTTTATAAAGGCAATTGGGAAGCGAAGGGTCGAAAATAAAGAAAAAACAAAACCAGGGAAACCATCGACTAGACCTTTATGGCGGAAGGAGGTCAATAAGAACCAGTGGCATGGTTTAAAAATTAAATACTTTAAAGCTAAGTAAAAATTGAGTTTAATGTTGTCGTCCAACATTTGTTGGGCTATGAGGGTGGTATATCTATTGTTTCTTTCTAGATATCGTGAAAAAGAAGTATCGGCATAATGAAGCATGTTGTGTTTAAGGCTACTAATAGCTCCTTTAACTTCGATTTGTTCGTGAACTGATTTACAAGGCAACCAAGCTTGACCTTTTTTAAAAAGACGAATGACTGGATCAGGATATTGACCGCCTTTGGTTAAGAAAGTGCCAAGAAAATAGTTTTTTCTTTTAATCCAAAAAGCATCGTAGGGAACTTTGTCGATAGGTCTTTTCAAAATAAATTGAATTTCCTTTTTTAGTTTGAGAGGAATTCTTTCGTCGGCGTCTAATTGGAGTATCCAATCACCCTGACAGCGATCAATAGCTTTTTGTTTGTTGATGTGGAAGATTGGTTTGTTGGTGGTTTTGATAACTTTAACATTTTTGTATTTTCTGGCGATTTGGCGGGTTTTGTCGGTTGAACTGCCGTCGACTATAATTATTTCTTTGACCCATTTGAGATGATTTAAAAAGGCTTTTATGTTTTTTTGTTCGTTGTAGGTGGCGATGGCAACTGAAAGGCTATGGGTCATACTAGGTTGATTATAGATGATTAGGAAGTAGAAGACAAAGAAAATAGAAGTCATTGCGAGGAGCCTGCCATTGTTTATTCTGATATGGCTTGTTGATTTTCTGACATGATTGTACTTGTGGCAATTGGAAGCACAATACCTCCAATTACTAATTCTGTTGATAATACAACTTTGTTTGGTGTTTCCATGTTGGAAAGACAAATTTCGGCTATTTTCATACCCAACATCCCCTCTCCTGCTATAAGTGCGACTAAAGGAAACACTTGGTTTGTTAAGACAGACAAACATTCTCTGGTACATCGAATTGCTTGGTTTCCCATATCCATTAGTGTTGTTTCTTTCATAGTTTTTTATTATAACATACTTATTGTTTGATGTAAACCTGAAAGGCTGGGTGGTGGTTGGAGAAGTAGAAAGTTTTGATGGGTGAAATGGGAGCAGATTCGTGGCTGGTGATGACTAATGAATTGATAGGAATTTTAGGCCAATCGATAGTCTGGAAGTGGATATTATCAATTTGGCGGACGGTAGAAAAACCAAATTTATCAGCAATAGTTAATTTGATTTGTTTTTGAATTTGAGCAGGAGGATAGTGGCTATAAAAAAGGTAAAGAATATAAGGTTGGTCGTATTTATCGGTCATATAGATATTGGTATATTTATTTTTTTGTGATTCTATATAAGGAATTATTTGGTTGAAGCCTTGATTCCAGGCGAATGGATATCTCTGGGGAGCGTGAATAAAGTAAGCGCTTAAAAAATGAAAGAAAGAATAAATATAGATGGGAATAATCAGATAATATATTTTTTTGTTTTTAAAACTGTTGAGTCCAATAGTGATTAAAATTATCAAAGGGATAACTAAGGCTAGCGATCTGAGGGCCGAGGGGGCTTGAAAAGTTAAAGAAGAGGCTAAGGGGGCGAGAATGGCTAAGGCTAAAATTAACTTTTTAAGTTTAGATGAGGGTTGGTGGAATAATTGGTAAATACCGATTAATAAAAATACGGCTTCGATTCGGTAAAATTGGCCCATATTGGGACTTTTGGATCTGGGTACCTGGTCGCCTTCTAAAAACAAAAAGTTGAGATCAAAATGGGATAGGTATTTTTCAGTCCAAGACAAAAAGTAAAGAATTCGACGGTTGTGCATTAGTCGATTGATTATTTTTGTTTGATGACTTTGGTTGAAATGATGATTGAGAAGTTCGTTGGCTCGCCATAAAGGGCCTTGGTCAGCTGTCAATCCAATACCGTTTAAACGGGTTTGCCCCCCATTGGTTAAAAAGGAAAAAGCAACTGGAATAGCTAAGATTATGGTTAATATAGAAGGTATTACTAGTTTTTTGTAATTTTTTAAAAGTTGTAGTCGTTGACTATAAAAAAGGTAAATAGATAACAGGGGGGCTATAAGTCTACTTGAATGATAGGTATAAATTGATAGGGACATAAAAATTACAAACAAGACTAAATTTTTACTTTGTTTTTGTTTAAAGGACAGGTAAAAATAATAGGTAGCTATCAGAATTGAGGATAGAGCCACCGACGATTCCCAAGCGCCTCTGGAGAAATGAATATGCCAGGGTGATATTGATAGAAGTAGGGCTGAAGTTAAGGCTAATTTTTGTTTTTGGCTGAGCAAAAAGACTAGTTTGTAAAGGAAGTAAATGGCTAAGGTAGAAAAGATGAGGTTGGGTAAACGAACAGCTGAGGGTCGAAGACCAAAGGTTTTAATAAATGGAATAGCTAGGTAAAAATAGCCTCCAGGTTTGTAGTCGCTAAAAGATTGAAAATGAATTGGCCAATTATGTCCGTGTTCGTCTTTGCCTGTTTTGATCAAACTGTAGGTGTTGTAAGCAATAGCGGCTTCGTCTGGATTGAGCGATGGAAGCGAGTTGATTTTATAGGCTCTCAAAAAAAGAGCTAAAATTAAAATAGGAA
>QMND01000101.1 GCA_003647605.1 Candidatus Shapirobacteria bacterium
ATATTATTATCCACCTCTATTTTTCTGCTTAAACTAATCACTTTTCTTTCTGCTCGTCTACACACACTTCTACAAATATGTCTTACCCCATCAATCTCAGTCTCACCTGCCAACACAAATCCTCTAACCACCCCTTTCTTTTCTTTAACTATTTCAATCTCTTTTTCCAACCAACACACATCTTCTCCTCCTTTCCACCTAGCATAACCAACTAATTGTCCACTAATCTCCATCAAACTTTTTTGCACTTTTTCTACATTCTCTTTATCTTTCAACCTACTTTTCAACCAACCCAAAAAAGAAACCAACTCATCTATACTCCCCACCGCCTCCAACAACACTCCACCCTTGTCAAAGCTTGTTATTTTCTTGTTCACAGTTCCTCCAATCTAGACAAAGTCAAAATGTAATTTTAAGCGCACAATCATTAACTACATTTACTATAACCACAAAAAGCATTTGAACATTTAAAACAACCCTCCTCAGCATACAACTGACTACCACAATCAGGACACACACTAAAATGACTTTCCACTTTAGCCTGCTCCAACCTTAACTCAGCCAAAACTTGGTCATCAACCTTAACATTGCTTTCCATTATCTCCAACCCCTTTTCCATCTCAAACAACCTTAATTGTTCGCCTCTAGAAATTTCAAACAAAGATTTACCCACCGCATCATACATACTCAACACTGCCATGTTACCTATTCCAACCCTCTGCCCGCAAGAAATACCCACCATTTCCTCCGCCACCTCCTCTAAGGTCGCCCCATATTTCAAAGCTAACGAAGCCAACCTACCTGTTACTTCTGCCCCCCCAGCCATATAACCCCCACTTTTACCCAAAGTCACAAAAATTTCAACTGGACCATCTCCAGCTTCAAAAAATACCGAAGTATAAACATTACCCACATCACAACTTTTTTTCATTCTCAAACCTCTAGCCACCTCTGGTGTTTTCTTTTTTTGCCTTTTTATCTCAATCAAATCCATATCTTTCTTTTCTTTTTTGCTTTCCACCATTACTTCTTTTTCTCTTGATCCCGATCTGTAAATTGTTACTCCTTTGGTCCCTAATTCATATGCCAACCTGTAAACATTCTCCACATCTTCCACTTTAGCCTCTTTGGGAAAATTAACTGTCTTGGATACTGCATTGTCTACATATTTCTGAAAAGCCGCCTGTATTTTAATATGCCACTCCGGACTAATCTCCAAGGCCGTTCTATAAACCTTTTTTAAGTCATTGTTAATTTCATCCACATTACCTAATTTACCCCCATTATCAGCAATTTTTTCCATCAATTCTTCACTATACATACCCATCTTTTTTAATTCATCTATCAACACAGGATTAACATTAAACAAAGTTTTTCCCTCCACTATATTTCTTTTATAAACCAAAGAAAACACCGGCTCAATTCCCGAAGAAGCATCTCCTACAATACTAATTGTTCCTGTTGGCGCAATTGTCGTCAAAGCCATATTCCTAGGCCTATAATCAGTTCCACTAAAAACACTCTCACCCCAAGCCTCAAACACACCCCTTTCCATAGCTAAAGCCACTGTTGCCTCTTTAGCCTTATCACTAATAAACTTCATCACTTTTTCTGCCCAACCAACCCCCTCTTTTGAATCATAGGCTACCTTTAATTTAAACAACATATCGGCAAAACCCATCACTCCTAAACCAATCCTTCTAGTTTTACCAACCATCTCTCTAATCTTTTCCAATGGAAATTTATTAACTTCTACTACATTATCTAAAAACCTTACCGCCAAATTCACCACTCTAGCCAATTCCGGCCAATTCAAATCCTTATCTGTTACAAATTTAGCCAAATTGATACTTCCCAAATTACAAGCGTCATATGGTAACAAAGGTTGCTCTCCACAAGGATTAGTCGCCTCTATTCTACCCAGTTTAGGCACTGGATTAGAAGATTTATCATTCATTCTATCAATAAACACCAAACCAGGATCTCCATATTGCCAAGCCAGTCTAGTTGCTAATTTAAACACCTTAAAAGCATTCAACTTACCTATACTTTGTCCAGTTCTCGGGTTAATTAAATCATACCCCATCTCTAAATTACTGCTCTCGACTTTAGCCCACTCATACAACCTCGATACCCCTTCTTCTACCTTTTTTAACTTAGCATCCACATCTCTGTCCGTTTGTGCCTCTTTAATATCTCTAACTACTTCTTCTGGCACCTTCACTTCACCTGTTAATTCTTCATCTATCTTCATTTGCTTCATAAAAGCATCGCTAACCGCCAAAGAAATATTGAAATTAGTCAAAGAATATTCATCTAACTTAGCTACCGCAAACCTCAACACATCGGGGTGGTCTATGTTTAACATACCCATATTAGCTCCCCGCCTAACTCCTCCTTGTTTTACTTGCGAAGTCAAATCATTATAAGCCTGCATAAAAGAAACTGGACCAACTGTAGTCCCCCCACTACTGGCAATATAATCACCATAAGGCCTCAATCGACTAAAAGAAAAACCCGTTCCTCCTCCACTCTTGTGAATCATAGCCATATCTCTCATTGTTACCAAAATTGACTCCATTGAATCTTCAATCGGTAAAACAAAACAAGCCGATAATTGTTGTTCTTTTTTGCCAGCATTAACTAAACAAGGTGTATTAGGTAAAAATTTCTGCTCGGCCATCAAATTATAAAAATCCATTATCATTGACTCGCTTTCTCCTTTACCAATATTGCTAGCCACCCTCCAAAAAATATCCTTAATTCCTTCCTTTCTTTGACCGTCTTCTCCCTTCATTCCGTAACGACTAACAGCAATATACCTAGCATTTTCCGATAAATTGACATCCTTTAATAAAGGTCTAGTCATCTTTTTTACCTCCTTTAAATAATTTAATTAATCTTTCTAATTCTTTTAGGTCTTTAATATCTCCATATACCGTCGCAAAACGAATATAAGCTACCGGATCACTTTTTTTCAGTCTCATCATCAACATTCTGGCAATTTCCTGACTAGGAATTTCTACACTTGGCCAATTCAACAACTCCATTTCTATTTCATCTAACATTCTTTCCCTACCATCTTCCTCAATTCTCCAACAAGCCTTTTCTACACACCTTTCCAACTTATCCCTCTGAAAATCTTCCTTCCTGCCATCTTTTTTAATAACTTTCAGCTCAACTACCTTTACCTCTTCATAGGTCGTAAATCTTTTCTTACATCCCAAACACTCCCTTCTTCTTCTAGTCGCCCTGCCATCCCTAGCATCTCGGCTTTCCAACACATTTGAACCATTAAATCCACAATATGGACATTGCATAACTTATTGAAAAAATTAATAAAACACTAGTCCTAGTGTCTAAACAAAATCCTATCCGCCACCCCTAGTAGAGTCAACTAGTAAAAACTAGGTCAATTTTCCTACATCAACCAGATCGGCTTTTTTGTATAGTATGCTATACATTTTTCCCACTTTTTTGTAAACCATAGTATACATTTTTCCCAAACTTATTA
>QMND01000102.1 GCA_003647605.1 Candidatus Shapirobacteria bacterium
AGGACATTGGGATGAGATATACATTTGTTGGTGGATTTCACGATGAGATATGAACATTTAGTCTTTCCAGAGTCAGAATTTAAGAAGCGATACCACTTACGCGACAGGCAGGCTTTTATTGAAGTTGAAGGACGGCTTGTCCCAATTTGGGAAATGTGGCGAGAAAAAACTCGTGAGGGTGTATTCTATCATGTAATTCTCCCCTTTGAAGGTTTAGCAGAATTGGGTTTGCCTGAACAGATTGTAAGAACTGCCTGTGGTATCTGGCTTAAAATCCCGTCAGAACCTACTGTAATCAAAGAATATCTTTACCCTGAATGGTTGGAAGAGGAAGTTTACTATCCAGAGTATGGTTATAAGCGGAAACTTCTTTACAGGTTTTATGACAGTAGAAGTTTCCGCCGTATTCCGATTATGCGTCCTTGGCATGGAGTGGTGCAACCAGTTTACGGATTGCTTGTTGCTTGTCCCATAGGACATTGGGATGAGGAAAAGAAACTGTGTGATGTTGCACAGCATGTTCTGCAAATATGGCACCCTTATCCACGGAAGGATATTCTGATTTGGAGAGCAAAATTACCGCCAAGCCATCCAGAAAGCCTATGTGCAAGAAGGGAGTATCATCTTAAGAAGATAAGAGAACATATAGAAAAAATTGCGCCTGAAGTAACAAGAAAAGTAGCAGGTTTCTACGGTGTCTATTGGTAATGGGAGAAGTAGAATGGAAAGAGTAGAAGAAAAACTTGAACGATGGTTGAAAAAAGTTAAACAATATTTTCCTGCTGAATGGGAAGCGGAAGCCGCGAAGTGGTATCCCCATTTCATACCGCCTTGGATAGAGTTTCCTGCTGGAGCACATTATCATGCCAAAATGATTGTTGAGTCATTTCGTGCAAAAGATTTGCCGTTTTCAGAAAAAATTCATAGAATATTGTATTATTTAATAGGGTTTATAACATATGCCTTTCTTGCTCATAAAGCCCAAGAAATGGAAACGAGGAAACATGTAATGCCATATTATATTGATGCAATAACCAGTGAAGTAACACATATACTATTCCCGTGGATTATAAGCGAAATAGAGAAACTTGAGAAAAGGCGTTAATAAGGAGATTAAAAATGAAGGTGAGAACTGTTGAACAGGTGCCGATTCGCCCAGAGTTGAGAAAGTGGCGTATTTTGTTTGTCCATTCTGATGCGAAAACGCTTCATTCTATAATGCGCGTTTTAAGAAAAAGAGGAATTAAGGTTTTGTCTTTAAGAGAGGTGATAAAGCGGGTAGAGACCCGTGAGTATTAAAATATTTGTGTGTTAGAAACAGAAGGTGTGTGGGAGGTAGCATGATGGAACCAGTATACAGTCTGATGTTACAAAAATTGCGAGAGTATATTCATTGGGGCTGGAGGTTTGTAGATGCTGCTGAAAGGTCTGCTGACCAAGGTGACCCTTACAGTTGTTGTATGGAAGCAAGTTGGGCAAGAGAGCGACTTAATATGGCGCTTGGCATATATTACCTAATGGTGGACCTTGGACAGGAAGTCCCAAGAGAAGTTAGGGGAAGTCTTTGGGCTTTGCAAAGAGCGGTAATGCGGCTTTATAAAAACTGTGGTTGCTGGGATGCTTGGGCAAGAATAGGACGGAAGATATGAAGTGGGTAAAGCCGAGGAGAATTGAAATCTTCCGAGAATGGACAACTGTAAGAACAAGACCGTTGCAATCATTTATAACATAAACTTTTTTAATGAGAATGATAACTGGTGTGCGACATATGATGTATATTGAACAAAGTGGAGGTGACAAGTATGAATATGAACTATCGCATTCCCCCATATTGGCACTGTATACAGCAACCCCAAGAGAATGATTATATGAAAGCAAAAAGTTATCTTGAGAAGGCATTTGAATTAACACGAGGAATTGAGGAGCAGTTGTGGCAGTTATTTAACTGTTATCACAAAATCGCAAACATTTTTAAAGCAAGAGGTTTAAAAGAGGAAGAGGAAAAGGTAAGGTTCATAGCGGATAGGATTTGGAGGTTGTCCGCTGATTTCGCAGAGCCAGATGGAAGATTTTCCAAGTATGTAGACAAAGTTTGGGCTTTAATTGTTAAGAAACGAAGAAGTTTGGAGACATAATAATGCCCAGGAAAAAGCCTAAACAACCTTGGACATTGATGAGTGAGCGAGCCGTTGCGGTTGCTTTAGTCTATCTCTCAAAAACTCGGTTGTTTTAAGGAGATATAATGATGCCTTGGAATGTTACAAATAGCGTAGAAGTCGTAAGCACCATAGAAACAATTGTGGACGATTTGTATGAAGAGGCAAAAAGATTCCCCTTAACTAAAAGGGAGTTGGAGAGGTTGAGTGGTAACGACTTGCTTACTTTGCTTCAGTTATGTGCAGATTATGCTGGAAGGCTTGATGTTTTAAGAACACTGTGTAAACGCATTAAATGTTCACCACAGTTGCTGTTGAATATTACTAATTTATATTCTTTCTTTAACATAAAAAGAATTGATGTCTGTGGAGAAATAATGCGAAGATGGTTTGGGATAAGATAAAAATAGGGTAATTTGTGGAGGACAAACCTATGCCGCGTGTCCTTGAGGAAATGGAAAAGATAGTGCTGGAGGCTGCAGAAACACTTAAAGGGCTTGAGGGTAGATGGTGGAAAAGGTTAAGACGCAGACTTCGTCCGTGGCGAAAATTTGTTGTTACGCGTTATGCTCCGCTTCCAATAGCAGCACGCTATGTTTTGAAACGCAGGAAAAAGAGAAGGCGCCCTCGTTTTATAATGCGTGAAAGAATCATAAGAGAAACTCCTCCTGTTACAGTAGTCCGTCCTAAATTGATTAAGCCTTATCCTGCTGCTGCTTACGCTATGCGCCCTGTTATGATGCCTATGTGGCGTGTTCTTCGGGTCTTGAAAAAACGCCGTCCCCTTACCGTAATTAGCAAGCGTATTGCTGCTATCAGGAAAACCCTGAAAGAGTTAGAGGGAACGCCTGAAGTGAAGCGCTATAAAGAACTGTTGAAGAGTCCAATGGTTAAGCAGTGGGCAATGCTTCGCTTGGCAATCCCGCAGTGGTATCGTCACCATCGTTTTCTTATCGCGTTGAAGAGAAAGGAATTAGAAAAGCGCTATCCAGAAGTTGCTGAATTTGTGCGCTTAAGGAGACATCCTAATGTTCGCCGTTATTTGCGGTTAAGGCGCGAATTGCGTCTGTTGAAGAAGAAACAGATTCTTCAGAGAAGAAGATTTGTGCGCATAACGCCTCCTCCGCCAATGTTTTAAGGGAGACGAAGGATGAAAGTGCGCCTTAAAATGTTTTGGGTTGGTCCTTCGCCATTCTATGAACAGAAATATCCATTGATGCTAAAAATGCCTGCTCCTATTGCAAGAAAATGGAGACGGTTGAAGAAGAGAGAGTTAGAAAAAGCAGAGGAATTGCTTGATAGGCTTGAGAAAAGAGAATCAGCCCTTGCGAGAAAGCAACAAAGAATTG
>QMND01000103.1 GCA_003647605.1 Candidatus Shapirobacteria bacterium
AAACCACAGTTAACATTTCAAGCAACTAATTTTTCACCATCTTTTTCGTTTAGCTGTCAATTGATTTCACTATCATTTTCGATTAGACAAGACTTATGATTGAAAAACTATAATTAGTAGTTTAGAGTAACTGATTGGCTAAAAACGTTTTTTGAGGCTTTTTTGGTGCCAGAAAACGGCCAAACGGAAAAGTAATAGAGAGAAGATAAACAGAATTAGAATGTTGACGAAGGGAGACATTAAACTAGAACCTTGAAGACTAAAACGAATTAAATCCATGTAATAAGTTAAGGGAGAAAGTAGAGACAAAAGATGCCAACCACTTAAATCGGTAATAGGAACAAAAACTCCACTGATAAATAAAAGTGGAAACTTGAGGAGAGTAGAAATAACCATAATATCGGAAGGTTTGTCAGCCGGAGGAGCTGAAATCAAAACACTTAGACTGGAAAAGGCAAAAGAGGCAATTAGACTACCAAAATAAAGAAGAGGGTGAATGTGAATAGATGGAACAAAAAGAGAGAGAATCAAAAATATAGCAGAGACAATAAAAAAGCCAAATAAAACTGAGGCGATGATATCTCCTAAAATAATAGCCCACAAAGAAATGGGCGAGGTGAGCAGTCTTTCAAAGGTTTTCATCCTAGTTTCCCAAGGGGCAATAACTGGAGTAATGGCCGAAACGGCAAAAAAGAGGGCCATACCAATTAAGCTAGAAACTAAAAGAACCGCAGGACTGTTTCTTTTGAAAGAAAAAGAAATAAAAAGAAAAGCTGGAATTAACAAGCCTTGAATGATAACTGGACCGCGAAAATAATAAATAGATAGATTTTTTTTGGCAATAGCCATTGATCTTTTTAATTGTTCTTTTATATTGATCATTGTTTGGTTAAATTAACAAAAACATCTTCTAAACTAGGACCTAAAGTGTGAAGAAAGATGATGGGATTTTTTGATTTGGTTGAATAATTGACCAAAAGAGGAATTAGCTGAGGAATATTTTGGCTATACAGCCTAAACTTATCCCCTTCTTTCTTAATTTGATTAAGAGATAAAAATTTTAAGTCCTCAACTTCTATCTGTTTTTGGAAGGAAACTAACAAAGAAGCAGTTTGTTGAAAGGTCTGCTTTAGTTTTTGAGGCCTATCGATAGCTACGATGCGACCATGATTGATGATGGCCACCCTATCGGCTAACTGTTCAGCCTCTTTAATATCATGGGTAGTTAATAAAGTAGTTTTACCTTGACCGTGGAAATCAGTAATTACCTGGCGAATCAAACGAGCGCTTTGGACATCTAAACCAGAAGATGGTTCGTCTAAAATTAGAAGTTGGGGATCAGCCATTAAAGCCATAGCTAAAACTAGTCGCTGTTTCATACCTTTGGAATAACTTTTAGATCTCTTATGTTGAACATGACTAAGTTGGAAACGATCTAACAATTCTTTGATTCGCTTTTGGTTGACCTCTTTGTCCAAGCCATACAACTCCCCCATCAAAAACAAATTTTTGTAAGCCGACCAATCAAGGTAAGGGTTAGCCATCTCAGGAACAATACCGATCTTTTGTTTGACCTGAAGAGAATGTTTTTGAATATCTAATCCACCAATTTTTACAGTGCCACCATCAGGAGCATAAAGACCGGTCAAAATTCTAATGGTGGTAGTTTTACCAGCTCCGTTAGGACCTAAGAGAGCGAAAACTTCGCCTTTTTGAACTGAAAAAGAGATGTGGTCAACGGCTATAAATTTCCCAAATTTTTTGGTTAGATTTTTTACTTGAATATAAGGCATAGCCAATTAGAATTATAAAGCTTATTTGGTTTAACGCAAACGGTTGGTCTGGTTATCTTTCAAGTAATCAACCACCTGAGAAACTTGACGACTCTGGCCTTTTTTAACAATCAAAAGGGCATCGTCGGTATCAACCACGATTAAGTCACTAACTCCAATGGTGGCTACCAGTTTGTGGGGGTTTTGAATGTAATTTCCCGACCCGTCTATTTGAATATGGTTCCCGGATTGGTAGCTTTTATCTCTTTGGTAAAAATCAGCTACTGAGTCCCAAGTGCCAAAATCAATCCATTCAAAAGGCAATTCGATAACCAGGCTCTGACCGTTTTCATAAAGATTTTTGGTAACTTCTTCGATAGCACCTTTGGGCATTTGTGAATAATATTTGGCCACTTGACCGGTTTCTATAATTTTCATTAGAGGTTGATACCAATCAGGCCGATATTGCTTATACATGTTAAGCAAGGAACGAGGTGTCATGCAAGTGTGATTACTGTGAATAAAAGCTGTGCCTTGTTGGAGAGAGGAGGCGATTTTGGATCGCTGACTACGGTCAAGATAGTGATTAACTTCAAAAACATTAATATCAAAATTATTGTTGACTGATTTACCTACTTCTAAATAATCGACTCCATCAACTAAACGGTTTGATTTAAAAATACCGGTGACATATTTGTTGGTTTTTTGGGCTAAATCGTCGGCTAAGTCAATCATGTCGACAAAGCGAGAAGCAGGCAAACGAAGGGTGTCAGCTTGAACCAAAATAAAAGGTTCGTTGGGGTCTTGTTGATATAACATGGCAGCCGTAAAACCACTGGCTGGACCTTGATTACGCATTTCTGGTTCGATGAAATAGTTTTTGAGGGGAATGTCGGGAGCTTGTTGCTGAGCAATTTTGGCCTGCTGGACGTTGGTTTGGACAAAAATTTGCTGAGGTGAAAACTTGAGTAAAAGAGCTTGGTAGTTTTTTTGGAAAAGAGATTGACCGTTGAAAAAAGGCAAAAAATGTTTGGGCATGGCTTGGCGACTGAGAGGCCACATTTTGGTGCCGATTCCACCACACATGATAACTGGTTTCATAGATGATGATAACAAAAACTTAAGGGGGCTGTCATTGTTTGTGACACCAGACCAAGCCATTGTTGACCTCTGTTTTTCTTTGTTTTGTTTTTACCTAATTAGACGATAATTTCACACGCCGTCATTGCGAGGAACCTGCCATACGGCAGGTAAACTTCGCGACGTGGCAATCCCGTTGCAAGAGTAAAAGGCAGTATCAGAAGAAACACAAGCCAAAATCAAATGCATGTTTTTTAATTACTAATCTCAAAAGTTTTCTTTTTTGATTTATGTCCTTTGGTCAAATAAACCCGATTGTGATGGACAGAAAAATGTTTAGCCAAGGATTTAATAATAGCCTGATTGGCCTTGCCTTCTAAAGGTGGTTGATTAACATAAACATGCAAAGTTCCAAACATATCTGGTTCAATTCTGGCTTTTTTGGCATTAGGATGAGCAATGATAGTAATTAACATACTAAATTTATTTTAGTCTATTTATTAAATTGCTATCCAATCTAACTTAAATTTTTCTATTGCACACCAAACACAAACCTTAGAAGACACAACAAATTATAGAAAAACAAGATAAAAAGGTGGTTTGACCAATACTATATTAACTTAAAATTAAGTATGTTTTAAAA
>QMND01000104.1 GCA_003647605.1 Candidatus Shapirobacteria bacterium
CTGCCCTTTATCAATAGGCTGAAACCACCTCCTTACAATCAAATTTACATAATCAAAATCAGATGAAATTTTGTAAACAATTTTACGATTTTTGTTACACCGAATATGAATATCATGTGAATGTGCTTTACTGGTCACATTATTATATATAGCCGCAATATTCCAACCATTATCAGAATCAGGATGTGCCAAAAATACTGAAGTACCTTGAGTATTATCAGTACACTGCACCCTCAAATGTACTAATTGCCCCGCAGCTTCAAGTGGTAAAATAGAAGATAAATCTAATTCGTGCCAATTATTATCTCTCGTAAAAGCACTAACATCAAAATCCCAACCCGAAACTTCTCCCCTATCAATATATTTAACCCCAGCTACCGCTCCACCATCAGAAGTTTTCATCCAACCGCGCACCAACAAATTTACATACGACCATGAAGCACCACTACTTAAAACATATTGTACTCTTCTATTTTCATCGCAACGCACCCAACCCTCAGCTACTTCATTTGCGTTAACTAAATTAGATTTAACCCATAAAGAATTAAAAATATTTGACCTATTAGGTTCTTGAATCTTAAATGTAGCACCGCCAGATATGGTTTTACGAACTTCAGCTTTTAAATGTACTAATTGCCCCGCAGCTTCAGGAGGTAAAATATCTGATAAATCTAAATCATGTACATTATCATCAGCAGTAAAATCACTTAAAGTAAAATCCCAACTAGAAGGGTCACCGCGGTCAATATAAGTATCTCCGCGTACCATAGTATCTATAGTAGCTTCTTCTTCCCAGCCTCGTATTACTACCGCTAAAGACGAAATACTACCAGCTTCATTAACTCTATATTCAAATTTACGATTAATATCACAAGGCACTAAATAATCTCCCGCACCAGAAGTGCCCCGTAAATAAGCGGCATTATACACGTTTGAATTTCCTTTTTGTCTAATTTGTAAATAATCATTAATACTACTAGAAGCAATACTGGCTCTAATTAATACCCGCTGATTAGCCGCACTAGAAGGCAAAATTGAAGAAGCATCCAAATCATGCCAATTTCCATCTCGCACAAAATCAGTTAATGTCCAATCATACGCGGACGGGTCTCCTCTATCAACAAATTTTACTCCACCCGCAATAGCATTACGACTACCTCCCACGACTGGCCTCATCCAACCACGAACTGTAATATTAAAATCATACCAAGTACCAGTGGAAGAAGTTAAATATTCTATAATTCTATTTTCATCACATTTTATCCAAATGTCTTGGTAATTAACTCCATTAGCCTCTTGTGATGTTATACCTGCAACATTAACTACATTAGTATTACCATTTTCTCTAAAAAATGCACTTATACCCGCGTATTGGTGTCTAATTTTCACCAATAAATGTATCAGTTGCCCAGCAGCTTCAGGCGGAAGAATACCAGAAAGGTCTAAATCATGCCAAGCACCATCGGTAATAATATCACTAATACTAAAGTCTACCGCGGATGGGTCACCTCTATTAATATAATTTTCACCAATTATTTCAGAATCTACTAACTCATCTTTATACCATCCACGAATAACTAAATAAGTACGACTCCAAGTTACACCACCAGTAAACCAATATTCTACTTTTCTATTTTCATCACATTGTACCCAAATATCAGAAAAATTAGTAACAATATTTGCTGAAGTACAAACAGCACGACCATCTAAACTGCCAGTTTTACCTTTTTTACGTAAATACATTCCTGCGCCTGAATTATTAACTAATAATTGAGCACTAAAATGTATTAATTTTCCAGCGGCCTCAGGGGGTAAAATATCTGATAAATCTAATTCATGCCAATTACCATCAGTGGTAAGTGAAGTCCAATCCCAATTTTGAGGGTCACCACGAGGAACGTATTTATCACCACCAACAATACCATTAATTGCGGCACCAATAACTTTAACTGTAGTTTTACCACCACCTTCATCTGTTATCTCGGTAATAGCAGGACCTGTAAAATTTAATGTATCAGTATTAGCATTTACAGTAACATCATCTTTTTGAATTTCAATAGCAGATGACCCACCAGCACCCACCTCTACAAAATCCCCTGTAGTTAAACTTTTAGCAACCCAAACATGATTATCATCAGTATTAATATAATGTTGTCCAACAAATTCAGGTGTTACACCAGTCGGCGCTCCACTGCCCTGTAAAGTACTCTCTTGTTCTTTTAATTGCTTTTTAATATCTTGATTAAATGCCATATAAACTCCAAATTATAAAGCAAACCAATTAGTGCCATCACAAATTAACTGAACAGCACCATAATTAACATTAATAATATAATTATTAGCGCCATCAATCGTTTCAGCGCCCTCTGTAACAATCGTAATATTATTTGTTGCCGCTCCACCTGATTCATCTTTAATATATATTATTTTACCATTACTACGAGCTGCACTTAATAAGGTAATCGTTCTAACTACACTAGTATCAGTTACCCCAACATAATAATCCGTATTAGTAACATTATAATTACTAGCAGTGGCAACTCGATGCATAATCACTCCACCCGACAATGATAAATTAACACCAAATAAACTATTAATATTAAAAATATCATAATTATTAATATCTAAATCAGCGCTGGGGGCTTGCGGTAAATTAGATAATGATAAATTAGAAATATCCACCCCATCAACTAAAGCTCCCGCAGCTAATGTAATATTTCCCACACTCTCAAATGATAACGCTTTAATACCACCATTTACTTCTAATAAATGAGTATTCCATGGCCGCGAGCCAATACCAACGTTACCACCATTAACGCTAGCCAATAAAATATTACCCGTATTAACAGAATCTAACAATAAATCAAAACTTCTAAAATCATTAATTGCTAATGGCCTAATTTTCAAATCATCATTAATAGCGGCTAAATGAATATCCCACTTGGGCGGAAATGGTAATGCAGAAGGTGAAACATCAAATGCAATTCCAATTTTACTAGCGGAAGTACTATTAGAATTATCAATTAAATGCAATTCATTAAATAAATAAGCATTAGCATCATCAGCTGTATCTGTAGTTAAAACTGATGTAATTGCAGCAGCTTTCGCTGCGCTGGCAGTAGAAATAGTATATAATTCAACATCTAATACATTGGCCATAGAATTGGCAGTAATATAAGATTTTATAATACTAGTTGACACATCAGATGTAATTGGAGAACCCGCAGCCGCTGCCTCCACATTAAACATTGTCGCTGTAATAGCAGCAGTGTCTTGTATAGATTCTTTCTTCGCAGACACAAAATTAGCAGTTAAATTATCAATATTATTAATATCATTTGCATTTAAATCTAAATTACCCGACATGGCTCTAGCGCCACTTACCAGTAAATATTGCAAATGGTCATCATCTGCTAAACCAATTAAATTTCCATGGTCAACGGTTGCGCCAAATTTAACCCAAGCAGAGCCATTATATACATATA
>QMND01000105.1 GCA_003647605.1 Candidatus Shapirobacteria bacterium
GTATAGGAAAGACTAACATTGAGATAGCGCGTGAGTTAGCTGTTACTAGTCCAGAAGTACAACAAGTTGTTGATAAGTTCGAGATAGCTGAGACTAAGTTTCAAGAAGCCGAAAAAGTATTTGAGGACGTACAAAAAGGAGTTGTTGAAGGTACGCCAGTTCTTCGTAGGCAGCGTATACGACGTGACGCAGCCAAGCCTACAGTTGCTCCTAAGACAATTATAAAACGAACCATCGAGAAGCCTAGTAAAAAAATAACCATTGAGGAGAGCAAGGCTTTAAAAGTTAAGCTAAGGGCAGAGGCTCGCGGTGCTCGCGAAGCTGCCAAAGAAGCTGCTACCGAGACTAGGACCAAGATCAGAGAGGAAACAAAGAAGATCAAGAGTAAGAAAGAACTGGTGGCACGCCTTAATCGAGAGCTTAAAACCACTAAGGTTAAAAAGGTTTCAGGAAAACCAGTTGGAAAGTTCACTCCTCGTATTCAGAAGATTCTTGATGAGATGGTTCGTGCATCAAAACTTACTGCCGAGGAAGGACAGCTGGAGATCGAGGCAAACTTAGAAAATCTACATGGTGCTTTACCTAGTGAAGAGATTAGAATACAGAATGAAATACTTGGTAGGTTTTCTGGTATAAAAGATAAAACAGTCGCGGAGCTCCAAAACTCGTTGGATATACTGATGAGCACAAAAGAGACTGGGAACATAGCGAATGCTTTAGAGAAATTTAACAGAGACGAGGAGGTTGATCGCTGGAGAAATAAGGCAATCGAGCAGATTAGGGGCGGCAAGGGTGTTGATGTAACTCTGAAAACAACTGGAGCCAATAAGGCTAGGTTCAGAGACAGGATGAAGGCTATCGGCTCTAGCCAGGTAGGCTTTACTGACATTATGGATATCTTGTCTTTCAACGATAAAGCAACTAAAAAAGGTGAGGGATTCTTGAACGAGTTTGGGGAGACATTAGATGCTGAAAACGCTGAAGCGGCAGGCAACCAGAACGCCACTGCTGATTTAAGAAAAATGTTCTTTGATTCTTTTCAGATCACAAAAGACTCTCAGATGAACGATCAGATGCACAAAGATTCTGATACGCAATCACTGGGAGTATTCAAAAACGCAGAAGGTAACGATGTTGAGATCCAGATGAGTAAGTCGGAAGCTAGAAAGCGTTGGATGGAGCTACAAGACCCAACACTAGATCAGACGTTCAGAACTGGAATGGCGTACACGCAGGAAATTATCGACGGGATTGATTCTTTTTTGAGCCAGCAAGATAAGGTCTTTGCCAAGGCTCAGCTCGAGTATTATAAAAAGTACTACGAGGGAGTGAATAAAACTTATCGTGAACTATACGGTGTTGATCTCCCAAAGAATCCTTTCTACTCTCCAATAATGAGAGAAGATATTGCTAAGGATATGAGTTCTGGCTTTGGAGAATTTGGCCAGGAAATATCTAGCCGAAGGTCAATCACTACTGGTTCGATGAAGACTCGTGTAGCTAACATAAAACCTATCACTAAGCAGAGTGATGTTCAGGTTTTGCAAAGCCATGTTTCTGAAATGGAACACTTCAAAGCGTGGGCTCAGAAAGTAAAAGACTTGAGTTCTGTGTTCACAGACCCGACTGTTAGATCCTCAATCAAGCAAGAGTTTGGTGGAGATATTATAGGAGTAATAGATGGCTTTCTAAAGGACTTTACGAGCCGAGGTGCTTATAACTCTAACAATATTCGATGGTTCGACAGGATGCGAGTTAGATTTGTGCGTAGTGTTCTGGCTGCCAAACCCTCTATAGCTGTCAAGCAGTTGGTATCAACTATCGCATATGCTGACGATATTCCTATTGGCCAATTTGCCAAAGGTGAAATAGACTTTTGGAAAAGCCCACTAGAGCATTACAGGTTTCTCAAAAAGAACTCTCAACTATTCGCTGCTCGAGGAGAGAACATGGAGCGTGATATTAAAAATGCTACTCAATCAGATCAATATAAGGCGTTTAGAAAAGGTCAGCGATGGCTAGACTCCTTAATGTTGAACATAAAGCTTGGTGATCAGGCTGCTATTGCTATTGGTGGGTGGGCTGTTTACAAGCATCATCATGATCTTGCTATCAAGAATGGAAAAACTGAGTTGGAGGCTAAAGACATTGGAATCAGGCAGTTCGAGAGAACAACAAAAAGAGCACAGCAATCAGCTGCTCTTTCTGACTTATCAAAGCTACAGCGAGGAGGAGGTTTTGCAAAAGTTTTTACAATGTTCCTCTCTTCTCCAAATCTCTACATGAGAAAAGAGCTTGGAGCTATTAGAAACCTTGCTGCTGGACGAGTAAGCGCAAAGCAGGCTATAAAAACTATTTCTATTTATCACATTTTATTGCCGATGTTATTTCAGTTTGTTTCTGATTTTGGAAAGTGGGACTGGGAAGAGCAGAAGAGGGCGATGATTTTTGGATCACTAAATGGAATCTTTATTGTTGGTGATGGACTAGACTATATTTTAAGAAAAGCTCTTGGGCAGAGAGCGTTTGAAATGGATATAGCTCCACTTCAGGTGTTTGAAGATCTTGGTAAATTTGCTTCAGAAGTTAAGAGTGGTGACGTTTGGGGAGCAGCTAGAGAATTATTTGAAGTTACTGGGTTAGCCACTGGATTACCAGCAAAGTATGTTGCTGACTTTAGCACTGGTGTTGGTGATGTTTTAGGAGGAAATTATACTAGAGGTGTCGGCCAAGTAGCTGGCTGGTCGCCTTGGGCAATAGACAAGGCAATCGAAGATGATGGGAGAAGCCGTAAGTCCAGGACTCGTAATAAAAGAACAAGGAGAACTAGAACTCAGAGAACTAGATAATAGATTCCCCCCTGTATTTAATACACAATATCTGGTATACTTACACCGTACACAACCAAAGAGAACACTAATTCTGTCTCACAAGGTTGGTACTCTAAAGCCCCTATAGGGCGACAAGGAGTACCTTGGCGCGTAGGAGAGCGAACAAGGGTTGCCACCCTTAGTAAAAGAAACTTGCGCTCAGCACTCACCGTTTCTAACATCACACCATGAGACGATTGACTCATATAGTGACGCACCACAGTATCACCCCGAGAGACCTACCTCTGGCGTTGTCTCTGAGGTCTTTTGATCGTACACACAAAGCCAGGTTACATAAGTACAAGAACGCTCTAGGTCATTACATTGCGTATCACTACGTCATAGCTGGAAACGGAGACTACAAACAAACTAGACCTTTCGGATCTGTAGGCTACCACGCAGGTAACTGGTCGATGAACAAAGAGAGTATAGGAATATGTTTAACAGGGAATTTCGACAAAGAGAAACCAAGTCCAGCTCAACTTAAAACTTTAATAGAAATTATAGGAGGGCTCAGAGACTCTTTTGGAAACCTTAAAGTAATAGGTCACAAGGATGTCAAAGGAGTTACTAAGTCATGTCCTGGAAAGAACTTTCCAGAACTTAAAAC
>QMND01000106.1 GCA_003647605.1 Candidatus Shapirobacteria bacterium
ACAAAAACAAGGGGTTCGCTTCCAATATTGGCAACCCGATGCGCCCACATGGGTGGAATATGGCTGATGACGCCGGGTTTCCATTCTACTGCCCGGAACTCTCCGCTTTTTGTTTCCATCAGTAGAAACCCCTTTCCCTTCACACAGAAATAAATCTCCGGCTGGTTCTCCGCAGCATGGAAATGGCCTTTCGTCATATAAAATTCATCCCCGATTTTTCCCGGCTGGATTCGTGTTACCCCCAGCGCCATATCCGACACGCTGGTTTCAAATCCATGATAAAAAATTTCATAAATTAATGGGTCGCCATTTTCAATTGCCTTATTGTCGGCATCTTGGTCCCCAAACATCATCGAAAGATCGCTGACATGCCTTTCCACCGCGCTTTCTTTCGGAAAAAATTCCCCTTTTTCAAAATCAAAAAGCACACTGACTGGATAATCTTTTTCAGTAAGCATCGTATGTATGGTTCTCCTTAATTATTATTCCATTTCCTTTCGAAGAATTTCAAAAAATTCCGCACACTCATATCCGCCTACCGCCCTGTGGTCGGCGCTGAGGGTGAGGGTGATCATATTGTTCCTAACAGGTGTGTCATTCTCATCCAGCGAAATTTCTTGCCGGACGGTGCCGACTGCCAGGATCGCGGCCTGGGAGGGATTGACTAGTGCGTTAAAACTCCGGATACCCTTCATCCCCAAACTGCTGAGAGTAAAAGTACCACCGAATACCTCTTCCACTGATAATGTGTCCTTCCTAGCTTTCTCGCTTAAATCAGCCAGTTTATCAGCAACCTCTTCGAGTGCCAGCATATCCGCATGATGGATCACCGGAACGTATAAGCCTTGTTCTGTTGCAACTGCCACTCCGATGTTAATTTCTTCATATCTAAAAACAGTGCCGTTTTCAAAAAATGCGTTCAATGCCGGATATTTACTCAATGCAGAAGCCGTGTGAAAAATGATGGCAGCAGTCAGGGAAACTTTTTTTCCTCTTTCTTCACTTTCCCGTACGCTTTGATAAAGCTTATCTGCTCGAATGTCCGCTGAAACCGAGAATTGCGGGATCTCCCTTGCGCTTTCTGCCATTCTCTTGGCAGTAATTTTCTGGATATTCGTAAACACCACTTTCCGAACTGGCACACCAGTGCCAGTCTTTTTTAAGTATTTTTCAATATCTCCAGAAGTAATTCTTTTATTAGGGAACAGGGCGGCTAATTCCTTGAGATCAACCCCTTTCTCCTTAGCAATCCGTTTTGCATTCGGTGCAATTGAAATACGGTCTGCACCAGCTTTATCTTTTTTGTGAATTGATTCCGCTTTTCTCTGTGTATCTTTCTCCGTCTTGTTGGCTGAGTCATCAGCAGATTTTTCCCGGATTTCCGCTTCCCAATCTTCTCCCGCTTTGCCAACAACGGCTACCAGGTCCCCCCTATGAATGGTTTCACCAACCTCCGGAAGAACCGCCAGCAGAACCCCATTCACTGGACTCTCCAGCTCCATCATGGCCTTGGCTGTCTCAAGCTCCGCTATCACATCCCCTCTCGCGACTATACCGCCCACCTGTTTACACCACCTGCCGATGGTAGCTTCTTCAATCGATTCCCCCAGTCGGGGCATATAAATCTTCGTTGCCATCTCCTTTAATCCTTCAGCACGTCCTCGACTGCCTGTTTGATGTCCTCAATTTGCGGAATTACATTTCTTTCAGAAGCGGGACCGAAAGGAATGGGTGTATTATCCGCATTCACCCTTACAACCGGAGCATCCAGATAAACAAACGCATGCTCATTTATTTCCGCCAGGATTTCCGCCCCCACTCCTCCCCGCCGAACATCTTCCGATACAATGACGGCACGGTTGGTTTTCCGGATGGATTCAACAATAGTATCCACATCGAGGGGAACAATCGTGCGCGGATCGATGATTTCGCACGAAATGCCTTCACTTTGCAGTTCTTCTGCCGCCGCAAGCGCACGATGCACCATCACAAGGGTCGCAATAATGGTTACATCGCTTCCTTCTCTTTTTATATCCGCTCTTCCAAACGGGATTGTATACTGCTCTTCTGGCACTTCGCTGCCGATTTCACTGACGGTCTTGTCCGAAGGCGCTTTCCCTCCGCCGGGCGAAGCGGATCCATACAGCAGTTTGTGCTCCAGGATCATTACCGGGTCATTTAATCTCATTGCGGTTGTCATCAGTCCTTTTGCGTCATAAGGTGTTGAAGGTAGGGCAATGTAGATTCCCGGAGTATGCATGAAATATGCTTCCACGCTCTGCGAGTGCTGGGCCGCTCTCCCGGTTGCACCCTGTGGCCCGCGGATAACGACTGGAACGCTGGCCTGGCCGCCTGACATTAACCTCAGTTTCGCAGCTTCATTAACGATCTGATCCATCGCACAAAACATAAAATCAGCATACTGGAATTCAACGATCGGCCTTAACCCCGTAAGAGCTGGGCCGATTCCCAAACCCATACATCCTGCTTCGGATATAGGTGTATCCCACACCCTTTCCGGACCAAATTCTACCAGCATGCCGGGGGAGCCATGGAACGCGCCGTTAAACCGGCCCACATCCTCACCCATTAGGATGACGGAAGGATCCGCCCGCATCTCCTGTATCATCGCCTCACGTATCGCTTCAGAAAGGGGCAACTTTCTCATGACAATCCTCCTACAGCCGGATTATTCTCATATATATATTCTTTATAATCATCCGAGCCCACTTCTTCACCTTTCTGTGCAAAAGCAACCGCTTCTTCAATTTCCCTCTCAACCTGTTCGTCAATTTCCGTCAGCTCTTTTTCGGTCAGGATTTTTTGGGTGACCGCGCCCTCCCTGAAGCGCTTGATGGGATCGTATTTTTTCCAGAGTTCCACCTCTTCTTTCTTCCTGTATTCAGCCGGTTCAAACCGGGCATGTCCCCTGATCCGGTAGGTGATGCACTCCAGGAGGAAAGGCCCTGCCCCCGCTCTCGCTCGTCTAATCGCTTTTTTAGCCGCATCGTAAACAGCGAGTACATTGTTCCCGTCCACAGTTGCTCCCGGGATGCCGTAGCCGCATCCGCGGCTGGAAAGATCCGTTACCGCTGAAACCAGCTCATTCGGCATGGAAAGCGCGTACTGGTTGTTTTCAATCACATACACAACAGGAAGCTTCCACAGCGCCCCCATATTGAGCGATTCATGAAACACGCCTTCATTGATCGCCCCGTCCCCAAAGAAACTGACTGCCACCTGTCCGCTCTTGCGGACAACTGCAGACAATGCTGCCCCGGTGGCGATGGGGATGCCCGCTCCCACAATGCCAAATGCGCCCAGCATTCCCCGACTGAAATCGCACAGGTGCATGGAGCCCCCCATCCCCTTGCAAACTCCATTGCGTTTTGCAAACATCTCTGCCATCATCAGGTTCAGGGGTACATCTTTCGCGATGCAGTGCGCGTGACCCCTGTGCGTG
>QMND01000107.1 GCA_003647605.1 Candidatus Shapirobacteria bacterium
AATCTTGTTTGCTTTTAAAAGATTCCAAAAAAAGTAAAAAAAAGGCTTTAAGTCGTGTTGGTTATGTTGGAAAAGAAGAAATAAAAAAGTATATCTTGTCTGGGGGTGACGGCGTTTGGCCAACACCACATCTTGTTTCAAAGCTTTTTATAAAAAAAGCGGGAGAATGGAAGCCACGAACCAAAAAATTTATACCATACGGTTTTTTAGCTGATCTCATCCGTTATCAAAAAAAAGAAAATAAAGTTAGTATTGGTGTCGGAAAGCAAAAAGATAAATTTGATAAAAAATTAGGAAAAGTAGCAAGAGACATGGAAAAAGGAGACCAACAAAAAGTAACCGACCGTCAAAGGCGTTTGTTTGGTGCTGTTGGTGGGTTAATGAAAAAAAAATATCGTCAAATTGGTGTTAATTTTTTCCCGTTGACAAAAAAGTTAAAATATTTAAGAAGACCCGGCAGGTCTCTACAAAAAGCAGGGAGAAAAGTTTTAAGAGATTCTCCAAAACGGTTTGAAAAAAAATATTTAGACTCTTTTTCTCAAAGAAATTTTTTAGTGCAAAGAGAAGATGATATTTTTAAAAGGCCAGTTGTTTGAGTAAAATTTTAGAATTGTATCAATTAATTGTAGATAAATTAGCTGGCAGTGAGCCTATTTTTAATTTTTGTATTGCTAATTTTTTTAAACCACAAACGGTTTATTTGGGATTTAAGTGGGAAGAAAATCCGACCGAAGAAGATTATCCATTGATAGTGCTTACGTCGATAGATCGTGTAAACAAAGGGGATACGTCAGGATGCGTTTCTTTAATTGCAATAATAAATCTTTTCATAGAAGTTGAAAATGATTTAGAAGAAAATGAATTACCTAGCGGGGTAAAAACAAAAAAATATAAAGGGGTTGAATTAATTGAAGAGTTTAGAAATTTGGTAGAAGGAGAAATTTTAAAATTTGTGAATATTGGTTGTAAGATAGATATTGATGGGGAAACCGATTTAATAAATTTGCATCCTTTTTATAAATCAACGTCTGAAATAATTTTTGAAATGAAAAAAATAAAACGAAGTGTAAGGTAAAGGAGTAAAAAAATGAATGAAAACGTGTTAGAAAGCAATTATACCGATACTTTAGGGCGTGGTAAAGTGTTGGTAAAAAAAGATAGTGAAAACAACTGGCTTGATTTGTGTAGTGTAGAGTCTTTTAATGTAACCGTAACAACAGAAACGTTAGATAAAATTAGTCTCCGGAGTGGGATAAAAAGAATACAGAAAAGTGTAACTGTCAGCCAAAATATAGAAGGAAATTTTGTAATTTCTGATACAAATATTGAAAATTTGAAATTATTTTTTATGGCTGGTGACGAAGTTGATGCAAGCCAGACTACTGGTACTTTAGTGGCGGAAGAAGTTACCGTAAATTATAATAGATGGACTAAAATTTCTAAAGAAAATTTGGATGCAGTTGTAACAGTAAAAGATAAAGCTACCGGATTAATTACTTACGTAGAAAATACGGATTATATTTTGGATCGAAAAGCTGGGTTGATCGCTCCAATTGAAGGCGGGGATATTACTGATAATGAAGAACTTACAATTGATTGTGATTATGCCGCGAGAACAATTACGAGAATTTCAGGGGGAGCAGTAACTTCACAAAAAAGACATCTTTGGTTCGTTGGCGACCCCGCCGAGGGTGTGATACAGCATTATAAATGTTATGCTAACATTTTTCCAAGCGGTGATTTAGCCGCTATCGGTGACGAGTGGCAGCAGTTTACTTGTAATTTTAAAACGGAAGTGCACAGTGCGTATCCCAATGGGTATATTGAATACGAAGATCACGGAAAAAGATAAAGGGGACATAAATGAGAGAGAAAAAAGAAATTGAAATAAGCGGGAAAAAAGTTGTCGTTTCTGAAATGACTCTAAGACAAATATTTGCAATTAAAGAAAAAGGTCAAAAAATTTTAGAAAGACCAGAAATTGAACATTCAAAATTTTTGATTAACGAAATTTTTAAAGATTGTATTGTAGGTGTTACAACAGAGGAGTTAATTGATTTTGCGCCAAGTGAGTTAAAGGGGTTGTGTGACGCTTTCAGGGAGGTCAATACCGTTTTTTTGGAGATGTTAGTCAAAACAGGGATTTTAAAAACAGTAAAAAATTTTATGAAAACAGAGTTTCAGAAAGTACAGGAGGTTTTAATAAAAGAAATAGAGAAGGAGGCAACAGAGAATTAAAAAAAATGGTTGCAACTCTTATCTCATACAACCACCAAAACGTTTTAGATTATGGGTATTCTTTTTTTAAAATTTCCTGTGAATCTTTAGAAAAACGTCAAAAAATAGAAATTTTGGGACTCTCAACAGCAATAGGGCTTGCTTTTTGTTCGGAAAAAGAAAGAAAAAAATTTATAAAGGAATTTTAAATGGCTTCGACTTTGAAAATTATTATATCTATTGTAGAAAAAGGCTTTGAAACTTTTGGGAGTTTGGCCCAAAACTTAGATAAAATAAAAGAATCTCTTGGAGCTATTGAAGCAACCCCGACGGCGGGGTTGGAGGGTCACATAAAAAAAATAGATGAAAATGTAGAAAAAATTGAAGAACGTTTTTCTAAAATAATAAATAAAATTGTTAAACAGACCGTACACGGTTTGAGCAGCACAACTGATAAATTATCTAAAGAGACAGATGCTTTTTTTGAAAAGACTTATACAGCCGCAGCTTTATCTCTTGCCGGCATTGCCGTTTTTGGCGTGGAGAAAATTTTTGAAGCTCTTTTTGATGTTCAAACGGGGGTGCTTTCTACATCTCAATTGATTTTAAATGTTTTTACAAAGACTTTATCAAAAATTTATAACAGCGGTATTCTTAAATTTTTAAATTTTTTACAAGTTCGTTTTTTGAGTCTATCCAAATCTATCGTTGAAATTTCTGTAAATTTAGGTAGTTTTGTGCCTATTTTTGGTAGTTTTACTGGTCTTTTTTTAAAATTTACGTTAGGTGCTGCTAGTTTAAGTTTTGTGTCAGTATTATTTAACGAGTGGCGTTTACTTTTTAACAGACTTGTCGGCGATGGTATCTATGGATTAAAACCGCTGGAGCGAGCGACGCGGTTATTGCATACAATAGATACAGCGGTACACTCGATCGGATTAACGGCAGGACAAGTTTTTAAAACAACGGCGCTAGGTATTGCTACTTTTATGGGACCGTTTTCTGGTTTTATTGCTGGTATTCCTTTTGTTAACTCTATAATTACCAGTGCTTTAAGAGCAGGTACTCGATTAAGAGATTCGTTTTTAGCTTCTTTGGGGAGTGGAAAAGCTCAATTTAATTTGTTTATTTTTGATATAAAAAATTTAATTTTGAAGAC
>QMND01000108.1 GCA_003647605.1 Candidatus Shapirobacteria bacterium
AACCTCCATAAAATTATTTCATTGTCATATAAAACCCACCAACATACTCGTCCCAATCATCATTACTAGCATCTCTAGGATTATGGCTAATAAGATTACTCTTGCTAATCTCGGCTCCATTCGCTGTAAAATACTTTCTGCATATAGGGCACTGAAGCGTTCTGCCAACTCCCGTCTGAACCAACTTAGGTCTAAACATCCAAGGCCCACAGTTTTTATTAAAACACCTCATTTATCTGCTCCATAAAATCTATATCACTCTTTATTTCATCAATTGTTCTGTTCGACCTCCCCCTAATATGCCTCTCATTTCCACAGCAAAAAGGGTTTGAGCATCTGACATTAGATTTTCTATATGAGCCGAGAATAGCACCCAATGTCTCACCATTGTAAAACCTCCGTTCGTAATCAGGTATTTTATAGATACTGTACCCATTCCACTTTGCGAATCTCTTTTTTGCAATCTCGTTTGCCTTACGAAGCCTATCACCAAGCATTAGTGCCTCTTCCCCCATGTCCCGGCTCTCTTTGTTTTGAACAGTTTGTTGAACGCTCCGCTCGCAGCATCGCATTGGTCCGAGTATCGACCTGTTGGGAACGACTCGTGCTCACGGATAAACTCGCTCGTCCACGTCCTTCTGAGAACTGTGACGTTCTCAACGCCAACTTGCGCAGCGTACTGATCGGCACGGGCTTCCTTACTCCCGGTAACTCTATCCGGTCTACATGAATACCCGGCGAGATTGCGGACAGTCCCTTCAGCAGATTCCTTGCCGCCAGATCCAGGCTCCTGCTCTATCCATATCCTAACTTTTCTGCCGTCCATCTCGGCAGTTTGCCGTATTATCTTCTCCCTAATCGTTGACGACCATTTCCCCTTTACAACATCTGCAACAACAAACGATTTATCTTTCATGTAATACATCAGGACGCCAGCAGTTCTCTTGGTAGACGAATCGGCGTCTAACGCACTCGTCCCTGCCTTATCCCAATACCTAACTGCGACAGCAATCTGCGCAGGGTCTATGTTGTCTTTAATCGCAAATTTGTGGACCTCAAACATGCCACCGCCCCTTGGGTGAGGGCGCTGTTGTAACTGACCGGCAGAAGCATAGGCCCCGAGCTCCGCTTCAAGCTCCCCGAGTTCCTTATCGCCATATCTTTCAGGGCACAGCGGCTCGCCGTGTTTCGTCCTCGGATCTTTAAAGTCCAGTGGTGTTCTCGTCAGAAGTCTGTCTGGTTCATATCTCGCTGGCAAACACAAATGCACGTAATCGACACCCTCTTTACTGAGCACGTGGCCTGTCAAATCTCCTTCATGTGATCTCTGCATTATAATAACCCTCGCGGATCTCTTAGGATCATTGCACCGAGTTGACATGACCTCGTCCCACCACAATATTGTCTCTATCCTCGAAACATCTGACTCAACTTCTTTCACATTATGAGGATCGTCACAATTATGGACTAGTATCGGTAATGATTTCAATAACTTGTCTTTAGCAAAATAGTTATGATTCCTAGCAACTTTTACGTTGTAAGTATAATCGATATCTCTCTCTACCCTTTTTATGCTTTTGACTTTCTTAATTTGCATTCAGAGTCTCCAAATTGAAAAAGCCCTTATATCTCTTCGCCCTTTTTAACCTAATCAATCGCTCTATCCCAATTACCAGTCTCTTTCTTATCCTTGCCCTCCGTTTGCTCTCAATTATCCTTGCCCTATATTTAGGATCTTTCCACATGTCTCTAGCCCTCTTCGCAGCGTTCTTTCTATATTCTAAGTCACTTCGTTGCCACGCATGAGCTTCGATCATATGTTTTCTATACGCCGGGTCTTTCCACAATTCCTTTACCATCTCACTTCTCTTCGCTCTCTTCTCATCGTCATCCCACGCTTTACGATGAATCTCTCTCCGTTTTTCGATGCTTTCTCTCGTAGCCGCGGTCTTTTTAAATGCCGCAACCCTCCTTTTTGTAGCAAGCGAGGATGGCCCATTAACACCATTGCCACCGGATGTCATATTATATCCATTCGGTGTTAATGTATTAAATTTTTTAATTGCTAACACCTCTATCGCTTTTAAATAATCATCATCGTCAGATATAACCAATGTCGATATCGTGCATGAGTTTTCGCCATATTTTCTTATTGCCTTATGGATAACCAAATCACCAGTCGAACGGGCCGCGTTTTTATGTTCTGTTAACCTCCATTCAGCAGGCTTACTTGTCACCCCTATATACGACTTCCCAGACGGGAAATCAATCCTGTACAAACACCCCATCATCTATCTCCAAATCAATCGCCCTAACATACCCTTTCCCATCAACATAAATCTCGTGATCCTCAGTGCATGTTAGCGTGCTGCCATCTTCAAGTTCTATCTCAAGCAGATCTCTCGCTGGATTTTTTTTATATTCTTCAATTTCGGCATACTCTTCAACTCCAAGCTCATGGTTAAATGACAAAACAGAAACATCAAGCCTATTATCGACAATATCACCTATTTCAATATCCCCGCATGATGTAACAACCAGAGTATCATATGGAAGGCACACTATTCTGTCGCCTCCCTCCCCAGTATTCTGCCCACGAACAGACGAGGCTAGCCTATACCCAGCATGATTATTTTCAAACCTCACCTTCTGGTTCTGGTCAGACGTAATAGAAAATCTATCACCCCATCTACCCTGATACCAGTCGCTTAGTATCAGTCTTCTGCACTTTGCCGAGTCACGCAAGCTCAAGTCGTGCGCATATGACGAGAACAACCACTTTATTCCTGGGCGGCTAATCCACTCCCAACACGGCCACATCACAGATACCGACAGGGACTTAGTATGCCGAGGAGGTACGTTGATGATTAACCTCGATATTTGTCCAGCAGATATAGCTTGCAAATGATCACATATCGCGTCGAGATGCCATCCCCATATCAACTGCGTCTCAGGTTCTACCTGTTCCCAAGCTTGCTTTACAAAATGAGCCAGTGATTTTTCGGCTAAAACTGTGTTTATAGCCTCGAGCTCATATATTTCACCAGATTTTGTAATAGACAACTCTTCCAAGATTTAATCCTCATCCTCGGAGTTTTCATCTTTTACGAGCACCGATGCGGTCTTTATTGGCTCGATATCTATCGCGTGCGGAGGTTTGCCACTCGTCAATGCCTTCTTCTCACGGTTATCAGCACTGGCTTTCTGCAACAGATTCGCCAAAACCTCGAGCTCCTCAACCTCAAGATTTTTGAATTGTGTTTTCATCTGCTGTATTTGAACCTTATGCGTAATCTCGGCTTTCTGATTTACGTCTATCTTTATATTTAACAGCCCCAAGTTTTTCGCCAGCATCTCCAACGCCTTCAGTTTATCG
>QMND01000109.1 GCA_003647605.1 Candidatus Shapirobacteria bacterium
GCTAAAAAAATCGCTAAAGCTAGAATTGTTTTTTCTAAACTTTTTTACAAACGATTAGAAGCCGAAATTACTGGGACAATGTAGGATTAAAATCGCACCTAAACTACCCTTTTCCCTAACCACCTCTTGACCTCCCTCATCTTTTTTTATATTATCACTATTAGCAATTGATTGCTAAATTGCCAATCTGCCATTATTTATTAGTTATTTTTTAACAAAAATCTTATGTCACAGACCAACATTCAACCAGTGGCTGGCTACATAGTTGTTCAGCCCAAACAAAAAGAACAAACTACTCAATCGGGAATAGTTTTGCCCGATTCCCATGAGGAAAAACCTCAGCAGGGAACAGTTTTAGCTATCGGCGCCGATTTAATTACCGACAATGGCGCCAATCGAAAATCACCTTGTCGAGTAGGTGATACCGTCATTTATCGTGAATGGGGAGGTAAGGAATATAAAGATGGAGATACTCAACTTCTCATTCTTAAATTCGACGATATTATGGCTATTCTCAAATAAATTATCAGTTTACTATATATAAAATAAAACTATGCCAAAACAATTAACTTTCGGGCCAGATGCCCGCCAATCCCTTCTCAAAGGTATTAACATTTTAGCCGATGCTGTCGTTACCACTTTCGGACCTAAGGGTCGTAATGTGGCTATCGACAAAAAATGGGGAGCTCCGACCGTCATTCACGATGGAGTTACAGTCGCCAAAGAAATAGAATTAGCCGATACCTATGAAAATATGGGAGCTCAATTACTTAAAGAGGCTGCCACCAAAACCAACGATTTAGCCGGTGACGGGACTACCACTGCCACTCTTTTGGCTCAAGCCATTGCTAACAAAGGTTTTCAAAATGTTACCGCTGGTTCCAATCCCATGATGATTCGTAAGGGTTTGGAAAAAGGTTTAAAAGCCTTGCTGGCCGAATTGGACAAAATGAAGACCGACATCAAGCAAGACGATCTTGATTCTATTGCTGATGTAGCTACTATCTCAGCTGCCGATACTGTCATTGGTAAAAAAATTGCCGATGCTGTTGTTAAAGTCGGTCGAGATGGCCTAATTAGTGCCGAAGAAGGAAAGGGTCTAGAAATTGATACCAAAGAAACTTCAGGTATGGAGTTTGACCAAGGTTTCCTTTCTCCCTATTTTGCTACCAACACCGAAAACATGGAAGCAGTTATAGACAAGCCTTATATCATCATTACCGATAAAAAAATCAGCTCTATTCAAGACATTTTACCTTTCTTGGAGAAATTGGTTAAATTGACCAAAAACTTTGTCATTATTGCCGAAGATGTTGACGGTGAAGCTCTGGCTACTTTGGTAGTTAATAAATTGAGAGGTACTTTCAATGTTTTAGCTGTTAAAGCTCCTGGATTTGGCGATCGTCGCAAGGCTATGTTAGAAGACATTGCTGTTTTGACTGGCGGTCGAGTTATTTCCGAAGATACCGGTGCCAAATTTGACAACATCGACCCTCAAGAATATTGTGGTCAAGCCGATTCTATAACGGCCGACAAAGACAATTGTCGAATTATTGGTGGTAATGGAAGCGAGGCTGATGTTCAAGCCAGAGTGGCTCAACTTCGAACTCAGATGGAAAAATCAGATTCCGATTATGACAAGGAGAAACTTCAAGAAAGGATTGCCAAATTAGTTGGTGGTGCTATTGTCTTGGAGGTTGGTGGAGCCAGCGAAATGGAAATGAAAGAGAAATTAGAGAGAGTTAAAGATGCTATCGGGGCTACCAAAGCGGCTGTCGAAGCCGGTATTTTGTCTGGCGGAGGTGTTTCTCTGCTTAAAGCCTCATTTGCCTTAGATGACTTGGAAGCTGATACCCCCGAAGAACAGGTTGGTATTGACATTCTCAGATATGCGTTGGAACAACCCATCCGTTTGTTGGCCCAAAATGCTGGCGAAGATGCTGGTTATATCTTTAACAAGGTCAAAGACGAGTTAAAGAAAAATCCAAAGTCTGATTACGGTTACAATGCTGCAAATGGTAAGTTTGAGTCCATGTCTAAAGCTGGAGTTATTGATCCAGCCATGGTGACTAAATCAGCCTTAATCAACGCAGTTTCTGTTGGAACTATGATTTTAACCACTGAAGTTTTGATTACTGATATGCCAGAAGAAAAACCAGCTCCAACCGCTTCTCCAGCTGGAATGGGAGGAGGCATGCCCGGCATGATGTAAATTGTTATCAATTTACATAGCTTAAAAAAGACTCAATGCCCCGACTTTGTCGGGGCATTTTGGTTTGTTTCCTTTCTATTATTGTTGTATAATTTACTCATGAATAAACCTAACCAAATCCAAACCCCAGCTTCCAATCCCAAAAAACCTATTAACTGGATAATTCCCGTTTTGCTAGTCATTTCCATTTTTTGTTTAATTACTGCTGGATATTTTCTTTTTCAAAATCAGCAATTAAAACAAAAACTTCAACAATCAAGCCTCTATTTACCTTCCACACCTACCGCAACTACAGTCAGTTCTCCGTCTTCAAGTTCCATTAAAACCGAGACAGATAATCCAGAAAAAATAGACTGGCTAACTTATACCGACCCAAAGGCACCAAATCTTAGTTTTCAATACCCCAAAGGGGGAACTATAACTATCAAAAAAGATGAACCAGAAGGGAATTATGTTTTAGAGGTAAATTACAAAGATTTAAATCTTAAAATCAATAGTGTTTTAGGCGGTATAGGTGGGCGACAGTATCCGCCAGAGTCTTTTTATACCATAATTTATGGTAATAATTACCAAGGTATTGCCAAGGAAGTCTTTGAAGATAAAACTAAAAATCAAGTAAAAATTACCTATTTTCAACTTTTACCCGGTGGGGTAGAGTTTGGTCATTTTTTAACAGGTAAAAGTATGTTCGAGTTTACCATACCATTCACCTCTAGAAGCAAATACGAAAAAATAGCTGACATTATTGCCTGTTCTACACATAAAGTTAAACCCGAAAATCAAGGACTATTCGCCAAGGCTTACCACGACCACGACACCACCTCCAATTCGATTATAGGTGTTAATTTTAACTTGTCTACCTATGTAATTTTGTCAAACAACCCTGACACTGAAGAAATGGTCGATGGTTTTGTCATCAATCCAACAGGTGAATACTTGGTTATTGACACTTACCAAAAGAATCAAACATTTGCCCGTGTTTACGATTTGAACAAAAAAAAGTTTCTCAGTCTTAATGGTAGTCAAAAACTTATCAAAGGTGGATTAGGAGTGGAATGGAAAAGTGATTATATTTTTACTTTGTTTGATATGCATGGTAAAAATGTCGAATATAATATTAAAAAACTTGTTAACACTATTAATTAATATCCATATGAAC
>QMND01000110.1 GCA_003647605.1 Candidatus Shapirobacteria bacterium
CTCAAATCAAACTGGAGACAAATCAGAAAGGCCACAAAATGACTACCCGCAACCTACTCACCACAATCAGAGAACTCGACTTGCTCATCGATGATGTAATGGAAGATGTTCAACTGGACGACAATTTGATGCATATGGACGCATGCTGGGACGCAGACAAAGCCGCCAGCATCCTGCAGGACTATCTGGAAATCCTCGCCAAGACTCTGAGAGAAAGGATATAAAATGACAGCCCTGCAAATCATCACAGAAGACAGGACAGGCCGCACCTGCGGCCCTGTCTTCACCATCGACGGCCGCATCGAAGACAACCTCGACATTCTCATCGGCCGCCTGCTCGACGAAAAACCAGAAACACTAATCAGCGACATCCAAACGAAAGGGACCGGAAATGAATAATCTCGACACAATCCAAGAAAACCTGCAAGACGCCGCCTACGCCATCACCGACAACTTCTGCTACGGCTGCTATAAGGTCGTCGATGGCGACCACTGCCCAACCTGCGGCAGCGACGACTTCATGCGGCACTTGTCCGGCGTCGGCGTCGAATACGGCACAGAATGGGTCATCGACCACATCATCGAGACCAAGCTGGAAGCCATCGACGGCGAGGAACTGTTTGAAGAACTCCTCGACGAATGCTACCCCGAGATCACCGTCGGCTGCTGCACCTTTTCGCCGTCGCAGGTCATGAAGGAACTCGACCCCGTCTGCTTCAGGATCGGCACACAGGAGAACCTCGACAGTTTAGCCGAAGACGGCCAACTCTACGAACACAACGGCGACTACTACACGCTCACAGACATCGAAGAAATGATCGACGGCATCGAAGAAGAAACCGACTTTTAAACCAACCGGCACCAGATGGCCCAGCTGACTTTGGCTGGGCCTTTTTTCAAAAAAAACGGCCTTCGGCCGGGGTTTACAGCAAAAGAAAACGACAAAACGCCGAAGCCGCTTTTGCCGCACTGTTTTATCTTCTTTCCGTGCCATTCCGTGCTTTCCGTGGTTCACACCCATCGCAAAAACTCATATTCACTTGTCAAAGAACTTTTCGCATCCTCTCTGGACGCGCCACCCAGCGAGACCAGCACCGTCTGCACCTGCCCATCATCAACCACCCGCTGGCCTCCACCCCACAGCAGCGCCACCTCAGCAACATACCCAAGCCCGACCGCGGCCCCCAAATCAAGATTCGCAAAATACCACAACCAATCCTCATACAGCGGCCGCACCAATTCTTTGTCGGCATCATCAAGCCGCCCAAAAGTATTCAACATCGCCCGATCCAACCACCCCGGATCGTCCAGATTCCGCCGCCATTGATCCGCCCACGGCAGGTCATATTCGCCCGACAACATCTCCATCGCCGCCACCAGATCCATCATCCCGATCCGCCGCAGCCAAGACGGGGTGGACCACTGGACCACTTCTTTTTCAGTTACTTCTGTACTATTATATATATATATACTTCTATTCATTTTTATATATCTCTCAATAGGGAAAAGATATGGGACAAGTGGGCCACTGACACGCAACTCCTTAGTAATCATAGGGATAGCCCGGACCACTTCCCGGACCACTGGACCACTTGTCGGTGTCATCCCACGCTGTTTTGTACTCTTTCCGCAGGCCAATTCCGGCCAAAACGCTCACTCGGTCGTTTTCCAATGGGATGGACCACTTGTAGGTAGCCAAGAAGTGGTCCGGGTCAACCCGCCTTCTGGCTCTTTTGACCCCGCCGCAAGCCCCCTTGAGCTCAACAATAAACTTCCGTTTCGAGTAGTTTTTGTTCCCGTTTTCCGCTGCCCAGTTCTTATGTGCTTTCCACAAAATATCCACCGGCACGGAGGCACTGTCAGCAACCACGCACCAGTCCTCGATGAACGCCTTCATCGGCGACGACATCGCCTCAAAATCATCGCGGGCATCGATGCCCGCCGGGTGTTCCTTGAGATATCCCCGCTCTCGCAGCCGGGCCAACCCGTCCATCGCCCAGTTGAAGATGCCGGGAATCTCGGTCATCAGGCGGTCGATTAAATGGTGATCCTCACGGCCCAAAAACGACTGCGTTGTCACCAGGATATTGAACCGGCTGGCCAGTGCGCCGGTACTATCCCGCAGGTCCTGCATCTTATTGGCCATCAATACGAACCGGACAGACAGTTTATCGACCTCGATATAGTCCTTATTCTTGCGGTTGATCTGCTGGCCGTCCTCGCCGGAGATACTCTTGAGCCGCTCGACCGCCCGTGCAGAATCACCGCTGCGGCCCGCGGCATTGGCGTCGCCGATGACCGCAATGGTCTTGTTCATCAGCCCTTGGAGGCTGAAATCAGTGGTCAGACTGCTCAGTGTCGGTGATGCGGTGTTAGCGGATCCGTTTAACGCCCGCAGCACCCGCCCGATGGTCCCCTTGCCGCTTCGTTTTTCGCCGATCAGGGCGAAGATTTTCTGCAGATGCGTCTGGCCGGACAATAAATACCCGAACCATTCACCCAGTATATCAATGGCCAACGCATCGGGTGCATGCTCATACTGCTCAACAAAATCCCCAAGCTCGTTGTCGTATTCGGTCTTTTTGCTGAGCCGCCGTTTCGTGAAGATGCTCTCCAGGAACGCCTGCCACTGCGGGCACTGTGCCTCCGGGGCATAATCAAACGGCAGATAGTTCAGTGTATAGAAGTCCTCTGTCAGGGCTTGGCGCTTCGCAGGCAGGGCCTTTATATCCAGCAGGCAATTATTCGCCGCGATGATATGCTGGGTGTCCAGTGTCCCCGTCAGCGACGCAGGCGCGTGCTGTTCGGCGGGGATATAAACCGCTTTCATCGCGCCCAATTCAGCAAGGATATCGCGGATCTTCGAGCCGTTCTTCTTGAACCGGATCTGTGCCCATTCTTTGGCGATAAGTTTCCGGATATACACCTCATTGAGCCATTGCCGCAGGGCGACGGCGATTTCACCCTCATCCGCGCGGCGGTATTTATTGTCTTCTAAGATACTCCAGCCATCCAGCGGGTTGTAGCGGTATTTATCCCCGACGGCTTTATGAAATGCTGCCGCAATGGTCTCCGGATGGTCATCGTTCAAGACTATCCCGTCCTGGGGCACTTGTTTTTTCTGGGCCTGCTCAACCGGATACCGCGAGACCGACTGAGCGATCTTCCGCAGCTCATCAAACGCCACCGGCGGCTTGCACCGCCGTTCGTTAATATCGATCAGTGCCGTATAGATGGTGTCCTCATCACATCCCTGCCGCCGCATCGACCCAGCGACAGAACACAATCTATCGTTACGAGTTCCCTCAGGTATCTTTTCATTATCGTCGCTTGGGTTAATATTGGATGTTCCTGTGCTAGGCAC
>QMND01000111.1 GCA_003647605.1 Candidatus Shapirobacteria bacterium
GAATGGTGGAGAAGGCTCAGAAGTGGCTGGACCCGTATTTCGCCGCGTGATTGAAACATACTACTACGGCGGTCCGTTAAAACTTTATCCTTGGGAGTCTGAATTCAATGTGACCAGGACTCCAACACCTGAATTCACTGAAACGCCGCTGCCGGGAGAATCTTCTCCGTCATCTTCAAGTTCTGCACTTGGGCAGGAGATTTCCACGCCTACCCCATCAGGATGACCGACACAAAATTGAACGGATTGGTTACTCGCTTGCAGGCCGGATTCTATACGATTCAGGTGGATGATCGTGAAATTACTTGCCGCTTGCGTGGGCGCCATAAGAAGAATCGCCTGAATGAAGATATTGTTGCTGTAGGTGATTGGGCAGAGATTTATCTTCTTAAAGACGGAAGCGGGGTTATCGAAGAGATTCATCCGCGCGAAAAAATTTTCTTTCGGATGGCTCCTTCTGCGCGAGGGGAATACAAACAGATACTGCTTGCAAATCCAGATCAGGTCATGCTTATTTTTTCGTGCACGGATCCAGAACCTAGCTTAAGAATGCTGGATCGTTTTCTGGTGATCACAGAAAAGCAGAATATCCCGGTTGTAATAGTGGCAAACAAAATTGATCTTGTGGGAATCAGGGCAGCCAGGAAATTATTTTCCGAATATCCAAAAATAGGATATGAAATGCTGTTTACATCCGCTAAAAAGAAACGGAACATTGATAAATTAAAAAAGTGCCTGACAGGGAAGATAAGTGCTTTCTCTGGTCCATCCGGCGTGGGAAAATCAAGCTTATTGAACCAGGTTCAGCCTAACCTCGGTTTGAGCATTGGCAGATTAAAAAAAACATCATCGAAGAAAGGGCGCCATACAACTGTGGTACGGCAATTATTTCCTCTGGACGAGGGAGGGTTTGTTGCGGACATGCCCGGTTTACGTTCCCTGTCTCTGTGGGATACCGAGCCAGAGGAACTGGACGGATATTTTCCGGAGATTCGCGGGCTTGTGGCGGACTGCCGCTTCAACGATTGCAGCCATATCAATGAACCGGACTGTGCGGTCAAGCAGGCTGTTGAGAATGGAAAGATTTCCACACAGCGCTATGATTCATATGTGCGTTTGCGGTTGGGAGATGATGATTATTGAAGGCTTTCCCCGTATAATACACGGGTCAGAATTTTGGAGTGTGGATGAGAAAATATAGACAAATTATTGTTATACTGTTAGCGGTTCTCATGGGTTTGTTCAGCTTATCTGGATGTAATTTGATGAGGTTGATTAATCCTGAGCCCACTGCAATTCCCGTGACACCCACTCCAATTCCGGTTACTGAATTAACAATTTGTCTGGGGTATGAACCGCGTTCCCTTTACCCCTACCAGGCCAGCTCACAAGCTGCTCAGGAAGTCCTTCAAGCTATCTACGATGGCCCCATAGACATCCTAAATGGCGGGCAAATCGAACCGGTTATTCTTGAAAAAATGCCTGAATTTTCTGATAAATCAGCATTCTTCACCCCTGTTTCCGTGTCTGAAGGAGATGTGGTGATCAACACCTATGGTGATCTGGTTACCCTGAAAATCGGCACGCGCGTCTTCCCTGATGGATGCACCAGCCCCACATGCGCGGTCGTCTGGGATGGGACCAGTGAATTGCTGGTGAACCAATTAACTGCCACCTTTGAACTCCTGGGTGGATTGAAATGGTCTGATGGGCAGCCGCTATCTGCATCTGATTCTCTGTATGCCTTCATGGTTGCTTCAGATCCCGCTACACCTGCCAACAAACAGAGTATAGATCAGACAGACAGCTATACAGTTGTGAATGACACAACGGTCAAGTGGGTGGGAAAGCCCGGGCTGGTGACAGATACCTTTGAGCAATATTTCTGGGCGCCGATGCCTGAGCATGCCTGGGGGGAATACAGTGCAGACGAGCTGTTAGACGCGGAGAAAGTCAACCGCAGCCCGTTGGGGTGGGGAGCGTACGTGGTGGATGAATGGCAGCCGGGCGTATTTATCCGTTTACGAAAGAACCCCAATTATTTCCGCGCGGCTGAAGGGCTGCCGCTTATGGATATCATCACCTTTAAGTTTCTCGTGAATGCTGAGCCGGATACCATCCTCCAGGTTGCTGAAGCAGAATGTGATATTGTTTCTTCCACCGCTCTTGATCTACAGGATATTATTTATCTTTCTGAACATGTTCAGAGCTCTGGTTTTTCATTAGAAATGGTTCAACCTACTGAGATAGAAATGCTGGCTATTGGCATCACACCATATGCGTATGATGATAATTATTATCCGTATGGCGGTGACCGCCCGGATATCTTTGGAGATACCCGTACCCGCCAGGCAATCGCTTATTGCATGGATCGGGATACGATTAATAACAAATTATTAGGTGGCGTGGCAGAAATTACCAACTCTCTTCTTGCAGTAGAACACCCTTTACTGGAGGGAGTAACCCTGATGCCCTACTCTTATGACCCCACTCTGGGTATTTCGTTGTTAGAACAGGTTGGTTGGCGGGATCTGGACCTTAACCCTGATACCCCATTAATTGCTGAGGGTGTCAATAATGTTCCTCAGGGGACGGTATTTGAAATAGAGTTGCTTATTTCAGAATCTCCGCTGCGTGGGGAAATCGCCTCTGAGATTGCTGCCGGACTTGCGAATTGTGGCATAAGAGCAAATATTTCACAGGTGCCTGCCAGCGAACTTTACCAACCTGGCCCTGACGGTCCTATCTTTGGCAGGCAGTTTGACCTCGCGCTGCTTTCCTGGCAGACAGGTGGGCGTTTTGATTGCAGGTTGTTCACAACAAGCGAAATACCGACTGATGCGAATTTTTGGGTGGGGGAAAAAACAGGTGGGGCGAACTACTACGGATTTTCAAATCTTTCTTATGATGAAAACTGTGCCCTGAGCGCGCAGGGGGGATTGGACACGGCGGCTTCAATACAGGCAGAGCGGAGTGCATTACAGATACTAAATAACGAACTGCCTTTCATGCCTGTGTACCATCACCCCGTGTCTTTCCTTAAAAGCAAAGATGTGTGTGGTTTTATCAGGAATATTGACCAGAAAAATAGATTTCTGATGGATATTGAAAATTTGTATATTGATGTGACCTGTGTAGATACTGAATTAAAAACACCTGAATAGAAATTAGATAATTCTCTAACTATATTTAAAACATCAAGCACAGCTAACAATTAGTGGTACATCCTCAACTGAATATTTTACAAAGCATGTCATTTTTATAACTGTTACAGCAAAGTAGTAATGTCCTATTCCAGCAAAGTTAAAATGTCCTATTGGAGGACATAAAATGCAAAGGACAATAACAATGACAGAAAAAGAA
>QMND01000112.1 GCA_003647605.1 Candidatus Shapirobacteria bacterium
CTTTTAGTTGGTCCTAGTGGAGCTGGTAAATCAACAATTCTTAAACTCATTTTAGGGCAAATTAAAGCAAGTAGTGGCAAAATTTTTATAAATAACCAAGAATGGGGAGTTAACAAGAAAGAAGTTGACAAAATTCGTAAAAAAATAGGAGTTATTTTTCAGGATTATCAATTAATTAACGATAAAACAGTTGAAGAAAATGTAGCCTTGGCCTTAGATATCGTTAATTTTCCTTCAGTCAAAATACCAGCTCAAATAGATAAGGTTCTTAAACAAGTCGCTTTGTCAACTCGAAGATTTCTTTTTCCTTCTCAGTTGTCAGGAGGTGAATTGCAACGAACCGCTTTAGCTAGAGCTCTAGCGGTTGAACCAGAATTAATTTTAGCCGATGAACCAACTGGTAATTTAGACATGGATAATTCATGGAAATTAATTAAATTACTTAAAGAAATTAACAAAAAAAACAAAACCACCATCATTATGGCTACTCACAATCTTGATTTAATAGAATCCTTAGACTTACCCACCATCCACCTCAAAGCCGGCAAGATAGTTAAATAGTTTCCTTTTACATTCAATCTTATTTTTTTGTATACTGAATATATGTCTACTCTTAAAAATACTTGGCACCATATTCGTCGTTCGCCTTTTCAAAGTTTGGCTGCCATTTCTACTCTTACCTTCACCTTTTTTATTTTTAATCTTTTCTATGTTTTCAGAACCGGTCTAATGTCCACCTTGTCTTATTTTGAATCAAAGCCAGAAATTACTATTTTTCTCAAAGACGGTTTAACTAAAGAAAAGGTTGAATCAATCCAAAAAGAATTAGCTAATTATCCAAACATTAGGCAAATAACCTTTATTTCCAAACAAAAAGCCTTAGAAATATACAAAGAGCAAAACAAAAACAACCCTCTTTTAACCGAAATGGTCAGTGCCAACATTTTACCTGCTTCGTTTGAAGTTTCAGCCACTGACCCTCAAGTTTTATCAGATATAGCCGACAATTTCAAAAATAAAAGCGATGTGGTTGACGAGCTGATTTATCAACAAGATGTGGTTGATTCGTTAGCTAAATGGACTGCCAACATTCGTCGTTTTGGTTTCGTTTCAATCGTCGTTTTGGCCTCTCTAGCTTTTTTTGTTATTTTTATCATTATTGCTATGAAAATTACTAATCGTCAATCAGAAATTAAGATTAGTCGGCTTTTGGGGGCTTCAAAATTTTATGTCAAAAAAGCTTTTTTATTAGAAGGTTTGGTTTATGGTTTAGTTGCCTCCATTTTTTCCTTTTCTGCCAGCATACCATTGCTTTACCGTTTTACTCCTCAAATTAACAATTTTTTTCAGCCAGTTGTGTTTATTAAACTTCAACCTATTTACCTGCTTAAACTTTTCCTTATCTCATCATCTCTCGGAATTAGTATTTCTTATTTAGCTAGCTTAGTCGGAGTTAAAATATATATAAAATATTGACACAGTGACAAATTTCAAAAAGCTTTTGTTTTCCTTTTTGCTATTTCTTTTGTTTTTCTTTTCTTCTTACAATATTCTAGCTGATGATACCACCAGTTCCCTTCAACAAAAAATTAACTCTTATACTCAAAAGTTGTTGGAATTATCCAAACAAAAAAACACCTTATCAAACCAAATTAAATATCTTAATTCTCAAGTTTATTTAACTTCTTTAAAAATCTCCCAAAGTGAAGCATCAATTAAAGTTTTACACAAAGAAATTGACCAACTAAGCCAGGAAATTTCTAGACTCGATCTTAACTTAAATCAGTTATCTCAAATTTTTCTTAACCAAGTTAGTCAAAATTACAAGATAGGCAAAAAGGTTCCAATTATCTCTATATTTTCTTCTCTGAATTTCAATCATTTTTTAGAACAATATAAATATATCAAAATTCTTCAAAAGGCCAATCAGAACAACATGCTTAATCTGGAAACCACTAGAACTACTTACGACATCCAAAAACAAAAAAAACTAAAAAAAGAGGAAGAATTAGCCAAACTTCAAAAAACTTTAGACAGTCAAAAAAAAGAACTAGTTAGTCAAAAATCAGCCAAAAATAACCTTTTGGCTATTACCAAAAACGATGAAAAAAAATATCAAAAGTTAAAATCTGAGGCCGAACGAGAGCTTAGCTCACTTTTACAAGCTAAATTTGTTGGCAAAAGGCATGTTTCAGCCGGAGAAGCACTTGGGTTGATGGGTAATTCTGGTTATTCTTTTGGAGATCATTTACATTTTGGTCTTTATCAGTTAGAAGAAAAAGATATTTCTAAATGGTCATATAGAAATGATATAAGTTCTCTTAGTTATCTTTCAAAACACCGTTGGCCTATGAATCAACCTATTAGAATTACTCAAAATAGGGGGGTAACTAAATATGCCTATTTATATGGTGATCACTTTCATCATGGAATAGATATGGTTTCGCCCAATAAAACCATATTTGCCACCGAAGAAGGAGTTGCCTATTTTTTCCGCAATCCTAAAAGTAGCTTGGGTAACCATATTAAACTCTTCCATCCAGATGGTAAAATGACTTTATATTTACATATGCAATAAAAATATGCCACAAAAAACAAAATATTTACTGCCTCAGTTATCTGTTTTTTTTCCTTGCCATAATGAGGAAAAAAACATAGCCAATACTGTTAATAAAGCCATTCCCACTATCAAAAAAATTACTCCTAAATGGGAAGTTTTGATTATTAACGATGGTTCTACTGATAAAACATTAGAAGAAGCCAAAAAACTTCAAAAAAAACATGGTCAGCGTATTAAAATAATTAACCACAAAAAAAATCGCGGTTATGGAGCCTCATTTAAATCGGGTTTATACAAATCTCAATATGGATGGATTGCTTTTACCGATGCCGATGGCCAATTTAAATTTTCTGAAGTTGTCGACCTAATCAAGAAACAACAAAAAACTAAAGCTGATTTGGTTATTGGTTATTACAAAGGTCGAAAAGTGCCATTTTATAGAATTTGGGGATCAAAAGTTTGGGAACTACTAGTTTTCGTAATGTTTGGTTTAAGAGTAACCGACATAGATTGTGGTTTTAAATTAATTAGAAAGAAAATCCCCGATACTATTCCTAAATTAGAAGCCGAAAGGGGTCCTTTTATCAATAGTGAATTTTTAATTAAAGCCAAAAAATCAGGTTTCAAAATTGTCGAAATTGGTGTTAGTCATTTTGCTCGTCAATATGGAACAGCCAGTGGAGCTCAGTTGAAAGTTGTCTTTGCTGGTTTTAAAGACCTAATTAGTCTTTGGAAAAAAATCAATTTTGCTTAAAAAACATTTTTTTATCATCGTTATCCTATTTATATC
>QMND01000113.1 GCA_003647605.1 Candidatus Shapirobacteria bacterium
GCAGGCTGATTTTGATGACCTGAGATTTACAAATGAAGAGGAGAACCAGAGTTTGGACTACTGGATCGAGTCAAAATCTGACGGAGAATGGGCATATGTCTGGGTTGAGATAGATTCGATAGACACAAATAATGGAACTCAGGCTTATATGTACTACGGAAATCCTTCAGCAAACTCTATGAGCAATTATGATAATACGTTTACTAAAGATTATGGCGAATCTGGATTTTTTGGCTTGTGGCATATGGATGAAGGCTCCGGGACAAGTACGGCAGACAGCTCTGGAAATGGCAGAACAGCAACTTTAGAGAACTCACCGAACTGGGTGGGTTCCGATGGTGGTGAGTGGGACAACATAAGCCAACAGTTTTCGACGGGTGATTGCATAAACTTAACGCATTCTACAGAAGATCATTTGTCTATCCCTCATTACTCCTTTACGAACAACTGGACTGTCATGGGATGGTTCTGGTTAGATGGCTATGATGGATATGGTTACTCGGCTATTTTCACTCACGGTCAGTTAGACCATGATAATCGGGTGTATGTCGGGACATCATCACACAGGCTTGGGGTGTATTCTCAGGTAAACAATGGGGACTGCTATAATGCTACAGCAGAAGAAATAACGCTGAATGAATGGCATCACTTTGCCGTTACAGTGAGTTCTACCGAAGGTGTGAAGGTGTATTTAAACGGTGAGTTATACTGCATTAATTCCAGTGCAACGGGAGGATGGGATAATCCAACTCACGATGTGGAGATTGGTGCAAATACCCACAGCTCATGGAACAGAGGTATGGACGGAAAGGTAGATGAATTCAGACATTATAACAGAGTTTTGTCAGAAGAAGAAATTAAGGCCTATTACAGGAGGCACAAGTATGCTTCTCCAGAACCGGTGTATTCAGTAGGAGATGAAGAGCAATCGCCCTATCATATTTTTGATTGTTCGATTATAAATACGTCGGGAACACACTATCTGGCTCAAGACATTTTAAACTCTGGAACATCACCCTGCATGAATATCTCTGCCAATAATATAATTCTGGACTGTCAGGGGTACATGATAGATGGAGATAATCTGGCAGATTATGGGATTTATATATACAGAGACTCCGAGCAAACAACGAACATAACAGTAAAAAACTGTGTGGTAGCAGATTGGGGACTAGCAAATATTTATCTGTATAATGCTGACGGAAATAACCTCACGGGTGTGACAGCAAATTCGAGCCCCAATTACGGCTTTTACCTATATCATTCAGATTCAAACAATTTCTCGGACTGTACAGCAAATTCAAATTACGATGGTTTTTATCTTCATTATTCAGATTCAAACTTAATTTCTGACTCTAAAGCGAACTCGAATGATCGATACGGATTTTTCCTCTACCATTCAAGTTCAAATACAATATCAAATTTAACGGTGAGTTCAAATACCAATTATGGAATCAGAATTTATGCTGACTCAGACAATAACATAATAGCAAACTCGACAATCTCAAACAATACATATGCAGGGCTCTATCTTGATGAAGATGGCTCAAATGACCCGGAATACAATGAGATCTACAACTGCCTCCTCAATAACTCTGGAACTTACGGGAATATCAGAGTGGATTCTGGCATAACGGGAGAAAATTACTTCAACACGACGGAGCAGTCGGGAACCCGGATTTATTCATCGGGGACCCGGATAGGAGGAAACTACTGGACAAATCCTTCGGGGACGGGATACTCGGACACCTGTAATGATACTGACCACGACGGCTTCTGTGATGACCCTTTAAATCTATCCTATGGAACTTCCGTTGCATGGGATCATCTGCCTCTGAGTGATGAATATTATCAGTACTGCGTCTGTAACTGTATGGACCTAAATGAGACTGGAGCAGTCTATTATCTCGCTCGGGATATTCTGGATTCCGACGCTTCCGTCTGCATTAATATTTCGGCTGACGATATAACTCTGGACTGTCAGACATATTCGATAGACGGAACCGATTCTGCATCGTCATACGGAATCAAGATACACAGAACAAGTTCTACGTCTGTAAATGTGACCGTCAGGAATTGTAAAATCAGCGACTGGACATACTCTGTCTCGCTTGAGTATGCGGACGATACTACCATCCTCAACTCTGAGATGTCATCGAATAGCAAGGGATTATATGTATTCAATACTGACAGCCTGAACGTCAGTAACTGCACATTCTCATCAAATTCGGATGGGATAGAAATCAATACATGTACTTCCTGCGAGTTTTCCGATTCAACATTCAAGTCGAACGGAAACGCACTTACCATCGCACATCTTTCTGGAACGGGAAGCACATTCACCGGATTGAATATATCTGGATGCACAAATAATGCAATATACTTCCCCGTAGCAACTGCTGGTCAGAAGTTCTATAATAACTTTATAAACTGCTCCAGCCATCTCGGATATGCTTCCTCCACGGGCATTAATTCCTTTAACACGACGAAGCAGGCTGGAACCAGAATTACGGACTCAGATTACTTTAATGAAATAGGCGGAAATTACTGGGCCAATCCGTCTGGCACGGGATATTCAGAGATATGCGTGGATAATGACCACGATGGATTCTGCGACCAGACTTACGAACTGGATGAAAACAATATAGACTATCTACCATACGCTGCGTATGATCCGTGTAATACCACTTTATACATGTGGAACGGAACTGACTGGGAAGGTACGGACTCCACATATTTAGCATTCTGGTGCAGAGCATACCAGACGAACTGTGCGGCAGAGAACCAGAACTCGACGACACCAATCTTTAACATAACGATGATGTCTACAGGATGTCAGAGCAATGTAATAGTGGCGTGGATCAATGAATCTCTCGACCAGAAGACATTATTTTGTGCCAACAACAGCGATCCATCAACTGGCTTAACCGTATCTACCACCAAGACAGTACTGTACACGAATGCCACCTACAACGAGTCTGTGGGAATCTGGGCATGGATGAATTACGCCAATCCTCAGGAAGTTCAATACTTTGACTTTTATCTGAAAGTAGAGGAGGTGGAGTAATGCCGAGAAGGAGAGCGGTAGCGTACGTATTGCTCGGGAAGCTGAATCACTATTCGCTCTATGCATGGAGAACATCCGAAAACAAATGGATAGACTATTCCAACAATTTAATAAGCTTCAGGGTAAAGCAGAGCAGGAACAAGCTTAACTACTTTGAGGCGGAGCTGGCGGGGATAACTACGTCTCAGCAGAAAGCGGACATAGATAAGAACAGTTACGTCTGTTTATACGCTGGAAGCAGGTGTCTCGGCAAGTATGTACTGGGACAGCCAGATTACAGACA
>QMND01000114.1 GCA_003647605.1 Candidatus Shapirobacteria bacterium
AAGATGATGGGATTGGTGTGTTTGACTATCCAACAAGAACTCAATACTATTCATACTATTTCAAATACAAGCCTAATGTTTCTCGATTGAGATTTTACTGTGATTTTTCCTACCATCCCGAACATAATGTCTTTCCTCCAACTTGTTATGAGATAGTTAATGTTACGACAAACTCTAGCGATTGGGAAATCTGGAGGGTTTTGATGGTAGCTCCTCTAACATTTCCAAGAATTGAGATTAAGTCTCCACAAGCTAAGATCTATGCACCTTCAGATCCAGAAGCTGAAAATCTGACTTTCAACTTTACGATCTACGATTTTCCTTATCACGCCGATTATGGAACTTATTGCAGGTTGGAGTGGGAAACTCCAACTTTACCCAGCTTGTACGATTGGATATGGATACCTCCAGAAAATAAAACTTATGTTTACGAGTATCCTATGAACTTAACCGCCCACGGTTATGGTGAGTACTACTTCCAAGTTTCATGCTGTTACGATGCTACCAGCTTGGAGGAATGTGGAGAGGTTTGGGAAAATAGGAGTGTCATGGAATCAGTTAGGTTCTACTATCAACCAGTAAGCAATTGTACAACAGACGAGGATTGTGGAGCTTATTGCGTTCCCCTTTACGGACATGACATTTCGAGAGTTGGGCATTGCTGGGGAGGAAGGTGTCAGTACGAATCGATACCGTGCGAATCTGGAGTTTGCAATCCAGAAACTGGCTATTGTGTGGGAACTATCGAAGATTGTAAAGCTCTAGCTGAAATAGATCCATTGAAAGCTGGAATATGCCTATCGAATCTCAGAAAGATTGATATTCTAGGAGTTAAATTATCTGAATGGGAATTAATGTGGATGTTTTTGATCTTACTATTTGCTGTTGGTGGTGGAATATGGTACTTGAGGAGATAATTGGAGGGGCAATAGCTAGGGTAAAATTATTTTTGTTCGGGATATCTTTAATCATAGTAACTTTGATCCTTTCAGTTACTCTTTTTCCTCTCGTAGATCTCTATACGAATGCAACCTATATGACTCATTGGTGGTATCAAGTTTTAGTTTTCACTCCTAGAGCAGCTACGATAGTAGCTTTAATAATTGGAGTATGGCTAATTTATTTAGGAATTCGTGGTTAGGATGGGAATATTCGAGGTAGTTGGGGCTATAACACTTGTAACAGCAATTGGTTTAATCATCTTGATAGGTGCAGGTCTCATTAGCTTACAAGATGTTTACAATCTAGCTTCTTCGATTACTTCAACTCTCACTTCCTTCAGTTTGAGCATGGAAATAAATAGTTGGGAATCTTTATTAATATTCCTCCTTACTTATGCAATGTTCTATGGATTATTGTTCTTTGCTATCAGAAATGCCTCATTGGTAAATTTCATAATCTTAGGAATAAGCTGCTTGATCTTGTGGAATGTAACGATTTATGGTATTCCTCTAAGTTATTTTGCTATCTTGGGGTTGGTAATATGGATAAGAAGAAGTATATCTTGGGCTTAGGAATTGTAGTAGCATTTGCATTACTTGTTTCAGTTAGCTATGCTGATAAACCTATGAAGTGCTACTACGACAAAAAAGAGGAAGTATGGATTTGTTGGATGCCTGAAATCATTAGTTTTGGAGATCTAGCCAAGAAATTGCATATTCTTGGAACTGAGTACTGGTCTGGAGAGAAGGGAAAGGTTTATTTACAATTGCAATATCAAGGAGAACCAGTAGAGAACGCTTCTTGTTTCATAACAATTTTCGATCCAAATGCTAATATTATTCATGAAAGCGCTCCAGCTATGGAAGTAGAAGAATATGGATTGTATTACTACGACTTTCCAACAATTCTACAAGAAGGAGTTTATACGATTTATGCTGAATGTTCTTGGGAACTCGCTGAAGTTTACTTCCCTCCAACAAGTTATGAGTTGATAGACGGAAGTTTGGTTGCTGGAACTCTTGAACAACTTCAAGCAATAGATGGAAATTTCATGCAGATAAAGGAAAGCCCGACAACTGACAACTTAGAAATCGAATTCAACTTCACACTTCCTTCTAATTTAAGTGGGAACTATACAACTCTTACAATCTACTCACATGTGAAATGGGATGGAACAACTGACAATGTTACTTTTTACATCTGGAACTACAACACTTCCACTTGGGAAGAACTACCAAATAGAATCCTTTACTCTCCTTATTTCGTAACTGTTAATAATGCTTTATTCGGCAATGTAACAGAAAAGTATTTAGATGATTTGACGATAAGGATTAAGATCAATTCAACTCTTGATGATGGGGATAGAAATATTTTGGATATAGATTATCTTTCTATTGGATTAGTTCAAGTAGTTAGTCAAACAATAGAGAATATCAGAGGTGGTGGAGAGGTTCACATTCACAATGCAACAACCTTTAGCAAAGTCATAATGAACGAGAGTGGAGAGGATCTGTTTTGGATATTCGAAAAACAGAAAGATTTAATCACGGAAACAATTCTTTCTAATCACGACTATTGTTGGGATAATCAAACTTTAGCTAAGAGCTTGACAATTCAAAAATGCATTGGAGATAAGTGCTACAATTACACAAAGTTGGAACTTGTTCATTGTGAATACGGATGTAGCAATGATAGATGTAATCCGTCTCCAATTACCAGCTATGCAATTGTTATTGGAATAATCATAGCAATTTTCATCGCTCTCGGATTAGCTTACAAGTTTCTATCATAAGGAATCCTATAAAGCTGAAGACGAATAGGAAGATCAAGCCCAGCGCTGCAATTATTCCTTTATAAAGCTCATAAAATTTGATCGCTAATTGCTTGAGTTTCATTGTAACATTGGTAAATGCATTCTTCCAATCTGTAAACACATTGATTTAAATCGATTATACACTTCTTGGTCAAGTTGATACAATCGTAGAGAGTTGAATTGTATTCTTGAAGTAAAGGTTCATAGTAATTATAAGCTATTGAGAATCCTATGACTATTCCAACTAGAAACATTATCAAGATTGTTAATGCAACAATAGGTTCTATACTACTCTTCATCTTCCATCACATCTTCAAAAGCTTTCTTGATTAAACCTTTAATATCATTAAGAGCATCAATATACCCTTCATTTTGATAAAATAATTCGCACTTCCTATTATCAACAACATATTCCCTCCGTTTTTCCTTCTTTCTTTCAATTCTCCTCTCAATTTCTTCTAAGAGCAATTTTATTTTCTCTCTTAGCATAATCTTCTCACTATTTTGGGCTATGTCATAACCCAAATTGATTAGTTCAAATTTCTCTTTCGTTCTCATCTTCAATCACCTTCTCAACTAAACCC
>QMND01000115.1 GCA_003647605.1 Candidatus Shapirobacteria bacterium
CAGTAGATCGTCGTTTTTGCCGTGCACCGCGCTTCGTACGCCTGATTGTCGCTGAAGAACGTGGTCGGGTAGTACTCCGCAGACGCGGGGTCGTCAGATGTGACACACAGAACGCGAGCTATCTCGGCAGCCATGCGCGTATCGACGTAGAAGTGCTCGAACTCCAGGCGTTTCCAGATGCTCTTCCTGGCCGCCATGGAGTCCACGCAGCAGAAGACAGCTTTTCTGTGGCTCGGGCTGTCCATCCGTATCTTTACATCCTGCCCGAATCGCTGCGGCCACTTCTCGATGCATACGGCGGAGTTTGCCTGGCTGCAGGTCGCGGCAACAGCTTCAACCTTGAGCTTGCCCAGATCGGCCTCATTGAAGCCTTGTGCAGCCAAATTCTCGACCGCGACAGTATCGGGGTCAACCAGAACCAGGTGCGGCACGCCGATCGTGGCAAGTTGCAGTGCGACCTGCCGCCCAACCGCGCCAACGCCAATGACAAGCCCTGTTACGAGTTCCAGCTTTTCACGGGGAACCATGTCCCGCTGCCGGATATCACGGTCCGCTAGGTCCAACCTTCACCCCCTCAACAACCTCGATATCGATCTCCTCGACATCGCTCTCAGCGGTGTGTGCTGCCTGATCAGCTGTAGCCTCATCGATGTCTTCAAAGTACTGCACGAAGCCATCGACGACCTCAGATACGTAAACCGGTACGCCATCGCCGGTTTTGGGGTCAGCCTCCCACGACAACTCGCCACAGCGTTTCGGCGGAATTTCGGCGATCTCATTCGCGCCATGGACAACAGCGCCCTCGCTGCAGAGTGGCGTAACGTCCGGATCGTAAGTCATCCAAAGGTTGTTCAGAAGCACAAGCACATCGCCCGTGGCTTTCTCGGTCGTGATTTGCACAACCCGCTCCTCAGTCGCCATGAGCATGTCGGTATCTTCCCAGATTCCACATGCTGCGGCAGGCGCCTGCATCTCCGCGGTCCTCGGACCGTAGAGGTCTTCCATATAGCGGGCATACTCGTCACCCACGCCAATGTCAGGCGGAATCGTATCCATGTAGTGCTGTCGTGTCTGGTAGCGCTGGCGCCACTGTTGTTGTGCCGTCGTGGGCAGCAATCGAGTACCCAAGCCGAGATAACTGAAACGCGCTCCCGAACGAGTAATGTTCTCGTCAGCCTCAGCCTTCCACTCGGCAGCCGTCTCGTCATTGACGCCTTTGAATGGCGGCTGACAGTCAACGGCATGAGGCACGATCATCTGGAGCCGGGTCGTACCCGACTTGATGCGAAGCCGCGCATACGCGTTATCGCCTTCATCCACGATAATCATCATGGCCCAGTCGGTATTGCTGAAAGCGTCGGAGAATGTCTGCTCATCGTGGTAGCTAGGAGTGGCGAAATTGTCGCCGGGGTGTGTATGCACCCACAAGCGCATGCACTCGCCTGGCTGCTTGCCCTCCTCGAACATGGCTGTCAGATAATCGTTCAACGCGTTATCGTCGAACTCGAAATGTGTCGTGCTGGCAACCTGTTTGATCGTGCGAAAATCCTCCATGTAGAAAGGGTCTTCCATGCTGGATATGCCGAAACCGGCAATTTCCGACTTGCAGTAGTCCCGTATCCAGCGGATCTTGGCCCATGCGTATGGAGAAAAGCGCAGCTTGAACTTTGTCAGGCACTTACGCGGCTTGAGCAGAATCTCATCTGCGGCCGCGACATTGCGCTCTTTCTTGTCGACGGAATCGGTTTGAGCATTCAGGACCAACTGCTCAGCCGCTACCTTTGTCGGCTTTTCCTGCTTGCTTCTGGCCACTTGCTATATCCTTACCGCGTTCGTCAGCTCCTGATGCTGACGGTGACTCATTGTGAGCTGTTCTTGTCGCTGAATCCTTGTCGCGTCACCGCGCAGGCGGTGATCGCGATACGCGTTAAAATCCTCAGCGACATGTTCAACCTCCTGCCCAGTGTGAAGCAGGCTTGCTGGGTGCCAGCCAAAATGATGATGCTTATGCATGTTGCCGTTCACCTCAACGTAAGCTGGGTGGTTGAGCGTGTTGAGTATTGGATAACCAAACTCGATGAGAGCGCAGCCCATATAACCGTGCATGAGACACTCGCTGCACGGCGTTTTCTTCTCCGCTAACGACTTGGCACAACGCTTACAGAGCTGCGGCTCATTCGGCTTGATCTGGCACCTGGCCAGTTCGCTGTCAGGCACGATCTCGCCGCACTCCGGACATGCCGCGTTCTGGCGAATGAGGCAATCTGTACCGCCGGCGTACCCACAATTGTGCGAGCAGTATTCCTGGTGCTCTTTGAGGCTCGTCATGCAGAGATTGCAGATCCACGTGCCCGTAGGGCGGCAATAGCTCATGCAGTCTTGACAGCGATCCTCGTTGCAGTTCTCGCAGTAGAATCGACTATCTTCGTCCAAGTCGATACCGCAATCTTCACAGTGGTACTGCGGCTCGTTTCTGAACCGCTCAAGCTCGATATACGGGCTCGCGGGGTTGTAAGTCCGCAAGATGTTGTTGATGAGCAGGCAGCAATCATAGAGCCGACCGGCGTTAAACGCCTTGGTTAGCGCTTCGTCACCGTCGCCTTCGCAGAGGACACCACCGCTGACGTGCGGATGACAGTGCTCCTCAACTACGGGACAGTCGAGTGACACTGGCGCGATAGTATAGAAAACGCGCTGTCCGGATGCAATTCTAGCAAGATGGAGGCTTATCCAATAACGGCCGAAATAGAGGCCGTCTAAAACAACCTCGTGAGACGGGATAACAATACAATTGTTGGCATTCAGCTGACAATCGCCAAACTCCCGTTTCAGAGCTTCAAGCTGTTTGTAGCAATCGTCGAGCGTGGGCAGCCCGTACGTGCTGTTTCTTTCATCATCGATCTCATTCGTACAGTCATTGATGCGCTCGCGCGTATACTGGGCATTGCCAGCTACATGGTTGAGATATCCGCGCAGCGACTGCAAAAGCCGTCGCGTTTCGCGCACGCCCTTCGCGGTCAGCTTAAGCGGAGATGCCGTTAACTTGCGCTTTATCTCGACTGCATGATTCCAGTTAACCTGGATATCATCCCAGAGCTCGAAGATGCCCAGATAAGCCCCCAACTTGCGCTGTTCGAACGCCTTCCGCAGTTTGGTTGCAGCCAGCCTGAGTTGCTTGTTGCGCCGGACTGCTTGCTTTTTCTTCTTCTTCTTCTTGGCCATAGCCCACCCCAGACGGCAGCCCCGCCCCGTGAAGGGCGGGGCTGCCCGGGAGGTAGCGCCTAGCGCGAGCCGGCGACGTTCTTCGGGGTCACGCTGATGC
>QMND01000116.1 GCA_003647605.1 Candidatus Shapirobacteria bacterium
CTATATCTCCCTATTAATAGCGCTGCCTCTAGATCTCTCCTATATTCTTTATCTGCTTTATACTGGCTGTATAATTCGCCAAGAGCTAATGCTGCACTCGCTGTTATTAATACCATAGCCCATGCGATTTCCCAATGCGATACAGATACTACCAACACAAGCAGAAACACAGCCAACCATAGAAGCAATTTTTCCAACATTGTATCTTTCCCCTCCTTTTTATCCCCTCCTTTTTATCTTCATTTATTAGCCTCAGTATGCCCTCGCGCTATCTCTTCCGCGCATGCCGCGCAAATAAGATGCTTCTTACCCTCATGCAACCATTCATGATCCAGCCATGTCTTCTTACCACAGCGTTCGCATGTACCCTCCGTCACCTCCGTATGGAACTCTATTACATCTTGCTCACTCGGCTGCTCGTTACTACCACTCGCTTTTTCTCCTTTTATATTGCCTTCCTCATCTAAATCCTTTATATTCACATATCTTGTCTTCTCCTCCTTCATGTCCTCTTCTTGTTCCTCCTTTTTGTCACCGGTCTCTTTTCCAAATTCAAGTATCTCTTGCTCCTCTTCTTTCTTCTTAATGAGCATTCCCTCCCAGCACCATACTCTCTTCCCTCCTATTGTCTTTCTTCCAGTCTTTACCGGAGCATATCCTTGCAATAACGATCCGAACCTTCCTTTTGAGACAACAGGAAGTCTATTATCTTTGCAATAAGAAACAAATGCACTGTAAGTCGCGTCTTTTGTTGCATAACCCTTTGGATCTATCACTACCACATCATGCACAAACGCCAGCACAGGATTTGACTTCCTAATATAGTCTTCCATTATCTCTTCCGCTACTTTTGAATTTGAAAAATTGCGCTTCGTGAGTAAACTCTTAAGATGTTTTAAGACAAGATTGAAGAACCCTGAAAGCTCTTGTGAAGTGGTTAGCCTTTCTAAGATGTTTGGGTCCCGCTTCTTGCCCTCAAAACGATTCGGGAAGCTCACAAGTATCCATCGTCTAAAAAAAGCAATAGTAGTATCAGACGCCATCGGAAGCTGGTTCGCACTGAAAATTAACTTCGCAGTTGGAAGAAACTCAAAATGATCTTTAAACTTTTTTTCTGCTGAAATTGTATCACCGCCTGTTAGCATCTTGAAAAATCCCGTCTTTCTAATAGCTGAGGCTGGTAAATCCGACGACAAATTCGCTAACTTACCATACAAAGATGCAGAAGCAAATCTGTTTTCCGTAAGTTCCTGTAACGGAATTGCCGCTGTATTCTCTCGCCCTAAAAATGCTCTTATAAGCTCTATCATCGTGCTCTTACCATTACTGCCTTCTCCAAGAAACATTACTGCCTTCTGCATCTTCTGCTCCGGTATCATACAATAGCCTACAAACTCCAACACCGGAGGAATATCGTCCGGGTGTAAGACTTCACTTAAAAACTTCTCTATCTTTTCGCATTTCGCTGATTTGTTATATTCTACAGGCAGACAGTAGGTGAAGTAGTATTCAGGCGCTAATGGTAATAATTGATCCGTCTCAAGATCATATACCCCATTCAATAGAGGTATCTTACGCTTCTCTCGATTTAGAAGGAAACGCTCGACATATGTACTCCGCTGGATGTATGCTATTACCTCATTCACGAGATGAACACTTATTCTCTCCTTCTCTAAGTCTTGTAGCGTGTGCTGTAATAGCTCCTTGATTCGCACTTCGCCCCCAAACTTCCATTTGCGACCGTCCCACCATAAGACCTCTTCGGTATCTCGTAATGTAATAAAACGATTCCCCTCCATTATTAGCTCAGCGAGCGCGGAATGTGAAATCCTCTTCTTCTCTTCATCTCTTTTCAAAAAACTCACTCCCGTGAGCTCTTCAATCTTCCTTACCGCCCCTGTGAAATCCAGACCTTCCTTTTCCTCTATGAACGATATGATGTCACCGCCCCTCTCACACCCGAAGCAATGCCATGTATTCGTCTGTTCATATACCGTAAATGATGGCTCGTGGTCGTCATGGAACGGACAAAGCCCCTGCCAGTAGTCTCCATATACCCTCTTCGGTTCTACATACTTCTTTATGATATCCATTCCCACTCGCTCTTTAAACTCCTCGATCGGCTTCGATCGCTTTGATTTTAACGCTACTATTCGCCCCTTCTCTTCTATTTTGTCTAATCCATGATAGCTCTTCCATCGCTTCTCTATCTCTTCAAATAAAGCGGGCTTCACACGGCGTATCTCCAATGGTGATGTAGCGAGATGCTCGTATTCACGCCCGGTCGGATGCACTGAACCACACATTACTACATACGAACCCTCACCTTGAAACCTTAGCTCTTCGTGCTTCTCCCACATTAATGACTTGCGCTTCATTGGCTTGTCCGTGCGCACATAGAGATGATACCCCTTCCCTGTCTTCACCGTGAATGTTGCATTCGCAAGCTCGCCTAAGCTCAACTTCGTAAATAGCTCCTCCTTATCCACATCTATCACCACTAAGTTGCCTGATATCGAACCGCAAACCGCCCCGTAGTTTCTCGTCCCGTTGTTCTTCCAATACTCTATCTCATCCTCGGTCGGGTGCCTCTTCGTGTATTCTTCCCATTTTATCGCGGGCTTCTTATCCCGCTCCTTCAGGGGGAAGAAACTTATATTCCAGCTTCTATATAATTTTAGCCAATCCATCTCTCCTCTCCTCCTTTCTCCTTCAAAGTGTCCAAGATGTCCAATAAGTCTACCCCCTATATTTTTACCTATATACTATACTACTACTTACTTATATTTTTATGCATAAATATAGTGAGTGGACACTCTGGACTTCCTGGACACTTTCCTTATTCTCTTCTGAGAGCCGTCCTTTCCTCCCCTGAGAGGGCTTATTTTTCCTCCCCTGAGAGGGCTTATTTTTCCTCCCCTGAGAGGGCTTCTTCCAGTAGAAGCCCACCCCCTCGTTTCCACTCGATTTCCACTGCAACTCAGAGAGCTATATAGAAACAATAGTTTCCAGAAAAAATATATAAAATATAGAACCAACACAGAAGCAACCTCTCTATGTTGTATCTTTAACACATTATACTTTTTAAACGCTTATTTTCATAAGAGATTAGAAAGCAAAAGTTATATATAGCCTAAAACACATGTTTAATATGTTCTAACTGTAAACTTTACCTTATTAATCTCCAATTATATAAGAGAGATGACCATAGAAATAGAAGAAAAAGAAACGACTACATTAGTGAGAGCGAAGCGCGGTACCGCGATGATAGAGGATTGTGGTAGGAAAGTAATAGTTGTGGGTGTATGGA
>QMND01000117.1 GCA_003647605.1 Candidatus Shapirobacteria bacterium
CTTCCCGCCAGCGTCTGTTACCATCACAGCACCCCGGCGTTTTGTCGTCTCGTTTTTGACCAGCATCTGCTGGATCGTGTCGTCTGATTGTGCCAGAGGCAGCGGCTCGTCGGGTCTGAACCACATCGTCTGTCCAACGGTGAGCAGTTTGCGACCCAGGGCGCCCGCCGGATGGAATCGGGCATAGTCCTCGGCTCCAAACTCGCGTGATTTCATTGTCGTTAGAGCCAGCGCATCCCCCAATGCCAGCATGCAGGTCGTCGAAACGCTTGGCGCCACGCCCAGCGGGCACGCTTCGGTCAGCATCCCCATACACAAGGCGATATCGCTATGAACCGCCAGGCGGGACTGCGGATCGCCAACAACCGAAATCAGTTTAATCTCGCGTTGTTTAAGCGGCTCGATCAACCGGACAATCTCTTCGCTCTCGCCGCTGTGACTCAGTGCCAAGACGATGTCATTTGTCTGGATTCGTCCCAAATCGCCGTGGACCGCGTCCGCCGGATGCAGAGAATGGCTCGCTGTGCCCGTGGAGGCCAGCGTGGCGCTGATCTTATTGCCAACAATGCCCGCCTTTCCCATACCGGAGACAATCACCGAACCGCTGCATTCGAGAAAGAGCCGAACAACCTGCTGGAATTCAGGCCGCTGCACCAGTTCCAGCAGTCCAAGAACCGCCTGCCCCTCTTCAGTAATAACACTTTCGGCAAACGATGTATCAATCTTTATTTTTGACATTTTCTGTTCCAATTTAAGATACGATTATAATGCTAATCCAACACGGGCCAAAGGAAAACAGCTTTCCTCCACTCCGATGCGGAGGAAAGCTGTTTACATTATTCTTTCGCACCATATTTTTTTAACAGCTTAACGATATCCATATGGCCCTTAAACGAAGCCATAGACAACGGAGTAAAACCCTTTGTATCAACGGTATTAACATTGGCCCCGGCTTCCAGCAAGAGTTTAACGATGTCTGTATAGCCGTATACTGCCCCTATAAACAACGAAGTAGTGCCATCTGTGCGAACAGCATTGACATCGGCCTTGGCTTCCAGCAACAGCTTGATGATCGCCGTATGGCCGGTCTGCGAAGCTATATATAGCGAAGTATAGCCTTTGGTCTTATCAACAGCATTGACATCGGCCTTGGCTTCCAGCAACAGTTTGACGACATCCGTATGGCTATAATAAGAAGCCATCCACAACGAAGTATAGCCGTCTGTATCAGCGGCATCGACATCGGCCCCTGCTTCCAGCAACAGTTTGACGATATTTGTATGGCCATCCTCTGAAGCCGCCATCAATGAAGTAACGCCTCTTTTATTGGCAGCATTGACATCGGCTTTTGCTTCCAGCAACAGCTTGATAATCTCCGTATAGCCCGCCCCCGAAGCCAAATATAACGAAGTGTAGCCATATTTATCAACGGCATTGACATCGGCCTTGGCTTCCAGCAACAGCTTGACTATTTCTGTGTGGCCCTCCAGCGAAGCCAGCCACAACAAAGTAACGCCATTTTTGCTTTTTACATTTATATCCGCCCCGGCCTTTATCAATGTGTGGATTTGAGCAATGCTGACGGTGTCCAGTGATTCTGAAAGGACTCTCAATTGGGCTGTTGCTTTATCCACTTCACTCTGGTCAGCCAAAGCAAAGTTGCTGGCAGTATCATTGCTCTCGCTATTATTCATACCTATTTTTGATTTCAAGGCCCTCAGTTCTTCTTTTAGTTTCTTTATTTCCGCATCTTTCTCTGCAATTATTTTCTTTAGCTCCTGCCTGCTTACATACCTTTCCGATTTTGCCATAATTGTACTTGGAATTGTTAATACAAAAAATAAGACCGCAACTGTTGCAATTATCACCTTGTTCATGCTCATGTCTCCTAAAAGAAATTCTTATCGAAAATCTTAACCCTGTAGTTTCCTATTTTTTTCGACTTTTCAACTTCGACTCCATTTTATTCAAAAGTTCCTTGGCAAAAGCATTGCAAGCGAGGACTAATGTTTTAATAGGCAACTTGGAGTAGTTGATTTCCTTATTGTCGCTTATATCCCACTTGTTCAATAACTCTGGGCTAATCTGTGTGTGTTTCTTGCCTTGGTCTGGTTGATAACACCCGTCACTATGCTTGAATGAGATGTTCAGGATATTGATAGCGTTTAGAACTGAAAACATTTTCAATTCTTCAAGGTTGACATCGAATCCCTCTTTGAATCTTCTTTTGATTCCACCAAAACCCAAACCATCTAATTGTGCAATTCGTATCTCATAGCAAGTTCGTAATAAAGATTTCAGGAAATGCTCTACATCTGACCAAAGTGAAACGACCATAGAAGCATACATGGAGTTTGTTAGACGACATGCCTGCCAATAGGCATCATTTGTCCAGTCGCCCGGATCAAACGGCCAATCTTTGCTATATTCTGGAGCTTTCCGTTGCTCGACTTTCTCAGCAATGATGCCTTCTTCTGCCGTATGACCTTCTTCAATACGACGTTCCCAATCCGCCCACGCGGAATTATTGTATCCATTCTCATTCGGGAATATATCTGACAACAATAAAGATACTAATTCCAATGGCTGATTTTTATTAAATTTAGAACAATCCAGAATTTTCATATTTTCCGTTCCAACAAAACCTTTAAAACCGTACAATACTTCCTCGCTCATCATAGCAAACAATCTTCGGCTGAGCGGACGCATCGGAGTGATCGGCATAGACGCGGATTTTCTTTTCAAAGTCGGCTTCAATCTGCATCAGTACCGAACGCCGCTGGTTTAATAAAAAGCTCGCTACGGCTGAAGCCACGGTCAGTTCGATACGCCGAACGACTGCCTTTGATGCCGCCAGCCGGACGGTTCGCAATACCTCGATGGACTGGGACTCGAAACTCTTGACGACCCCGGCACCGTCGCAATGCGAGCATTTTAGATAGGTACTCGAGTGCAATGAGGGGCGCATCCGCTGCCGCGTTAGTTCGATCAGGCCAAAGGCACTCATCCGGAGCGCTCGGGAACGGGCGCGGTCGGATTTGAGCGCATTGCGAAACTCCTTTTCGATCTCGCGTTTATTGCGATTTTCGCGCATATCGATAAAATCACAGATAATCAGCCCGCCCATATCGCGCAGTTTAAGCTGTCGCACAATTTCTTTGGCCGCTTCCAGATTAATCTTAAACGCCGTCTGTTCGGCATTGGTCTGCTTGCGATAGCGGCCGCTGTTGACATCAATGGCCACCAGCGCCTCGGTCTGTTCGATCACCAGCGAACCGCCGCTCTTAAGCTCAACGCGCGTGGCCTGAA
>QMND01000118.1 GCA_003647605.1 Candidatus Shapirobacteria bacterium
ATCTTACCCCTATGATTACCAAGTGGATGGAAGACACTCTTTCTACTGTCAATTGGCAAAGAATTATGCCTCAATCCACTATGCAACTGGATATTGATATGGACAACTTGCAACAAAAACTGGGTATTTAACATGTTTCTTAAAAAAGCCATTTTAATATTTTTCTTGCTTATATTTTCTTCATACTTTTGTCTTTCTTCACTTAAACCTCAAACATCCCAAGTTCAACAATTAGCCATTGACACTCCCATTCCCACCAACATTCCTTCTAGTCATCTAATTAAAGCCTTTTTTGTAGAACAAGCTCCTCAAAGAAATTGGGATCAGCCATGGCAAGACGCTTGCGAAGAAGCCTCCTTGTTGACAGTTGATTATTACTACCGCCACCAAAAACCATCTAAAAAACACATTGTTGCTGATATTTTAAAAATGATTGATTACCAACATCAACAAAATTGGACTAAAGATATAAACATCGAACAAATGGCTTACTTAAGTCAAGACTATTTGAGTTATCAAACCGAAATCATAGACCAACCAACCATCAAACAACTTAAAAACTTTTTAACTAAAAACATACCCATTATAGTTCCAGCTAATGGCAAAATCTTATATCAAGAAAATAAACATTTTACCCATGGTGGTCCTTACTATCATAATTTGGTTATTTTAGGCTATAACGATTCTAAACAACAATTTACTGTTCACGATGTTGGCACCAAGCACGGAGCTTATTTTAAATATTCTTATAATTTATTATTAAAATCTATTCACGATCTTCCTGATTCTGGTCATAAACAAGACATTAACTCGGCTCCAGCTAAAGTTCTGATTTTGTTACCTAACCAAAAAACATAAAAACTTACTAATCTTTTCTGTGTTATACTTTTAACATGCAAAATAAAAAAACAATCAGCCTAGGTTTAGTTATTTTATTTTCATCCTTTTTTCTGTCTGCCTGTAATATTTGGCCGAAGAAAAAGGATATTTCCTTTCCCGATTCTTCCTCAATTACAAATGAACCAATTCAAACACAAATGATAGAAGAAAAAAATCCTATTATTGGTCTTACCACCAAACACGGTCAAATAGTTATCGAACTTTTTGCTGACAAATGTCCTCAAACAGTCAAAAATTTCCTAGACAAAGCCAAGTCTGGTTTTTACGACAATCTAAGTTTTCACCGTGTTATTCAAGGATTTATGGCCCAAGGAGGCGATCCTCAAGGAACTGGCATGGGTGGTGGTCGACAACAATCTGAGCTAAACAACATTCCATTTGTTCGAGGCAGTTTGGGTTTAGCCAGAAAAGCCGATACTAAGAAATACAGTAATGATAGTCAGTTTTTTATCTGCTTTACCACCGAAGGTTGCCAACACCTAACTGGAGAATATGTCAATTTTGGTCAAGTCATTTCTGGCCTAGATGTTTTAGATCAAATTGAACAAGGAGATTTGATCCTCAAACTCAGCTCCGATACTAAATAAAATAACAGAATTTAAGCATTTTGCTTTTTACACTTCCAACGGGATTGCCACGTCGCTTCGCTCCTCGCAATGACCTCTATTTTTCTTTGTTTTATTTATTCCTAACTTCTCAACAAAAACTCCACTTTGTCATCGTGAGGAGTTGCTTAAGCAACGACGCGACGATCCCGTCGGAATTTTACCTATGTTTTTTAAAGCTGGCCTACCTTTCTTAGTGTTAAAATAATTTGTGGCTGTTAAAAAGAAAAAAAAGAAAGAATTTCATTTTACTCTCAAACATTTTTTTCGTATTCTTATCTTTTTAATTATCGTTTACTCTCTTATTTCTTTTTTTCACCAGCATTCCAAACCTGCTTTTATTGACCCTACTTTATCTGAAATAGAAGATCAAGCCTCTGAACACAACTTGGCCGATTTTTTAAATAAAAAGTTTAAGGCCCTACCTACATCTACTCAACAAAAAGTTTTAGGGATTAGCCAAACTCCCCAATTCCAAAAAATTCAAACTTTTTTTGATACAATAAAAAAAGAAATTCCTGATTTTCCCCAAAAACAGATTAAAGCTTTCAAAAAATCAATTATTGATAGTATTTATCAAGACATGGTTAAAGGGTTAGAAGATTGACAATTTAATAAAACATGAACAAACAACTAGAACAAGCCATTACTAATATTGCCGACTTAAGACTCAAATTGGATATCTCTGCCAAACAAAAACAACTCCAACAGCTTAAACAACAATCCGAACAAGGATCATTTTGGGACCAACCTCAACAGGCCCAAACCACCATGAAACAAATCGCCTTCTTGGAAACCTTGATTAAACAAGTCAAGCAAATTGACTTAGATTTAACCAACCTTCGGGAAATTGACCAGCTGTTGCAGGAAGACAAAGATGAGCAACTTCTAAATAATTTTGAAAAAGATCTAGGTAAATTGTCTGCGCAAATCAAAGATTTGGAAATTAAAACCTACCTATCTGGTAAGTATGATATGAAGCAAGCCATTTTTGCCATTCATTCAGGGCAGGGTGGTACCGAAGCTATGGACTGGGCCTCAATCTTGCAAAGAATGTATCAACGCTACTTCGACAAAAAAAAGTGGAAATATCAGCTTATCGACATTCAATATGGTGAAGAGGCCGGTATTAAATCTGTTATCTTTAAGGTTAGTAGTGATTTCGCCTATGGTCTTTTGCGACGAGAATCCGGTGTTCATCGACTAGTCAGACTGTCACCTTTTAACGCCGACAGTTTAAGACAAACATCTTTTGCCAAAGTAGAAGTCGCTCCCGTTTTTGACAAAAGTGATCAAATCAATGTTAAAGATGAAGATATAAATTTTTCAGCATTTCGTTCTGGTGGAAGTGGAGGTCAAAATGTAAACAAAGTTTCCACCGCTGTTCGTTTAGTTCACAAACCAACTGGTATAGTTGTGTCTTGCCAAAGCCAACGATCTCAACAACAAAACAGGGAAGTAGCCATGCAAATGTTAACCGCTAAACTTTGGGCGATAGAAGAGGCCAAAAGACAAGCAGAAAAAGATCAAGTTAAGGGAGAAAATATAATCGCTGGTTGGGGTCATCAAATTAGATCTTATGTTTTACATCCTTACAAAATGGTTAAAGATCTTAGGACCAGATACGAAACATCCAACACCTCTGCCGTCTTAGATGGTGATTTAGACGCTTTTATTGAGGCCGAACTGAAATTATGAAAATAACAATTAACAAAACAATCAATAAAAAATTTTCTCTTAAAAAAAATATTTCTTTTTTTAAATTATTTTTA
>QMND01000119.1 GCA_003647605.1 Candidatus Shapirobacteria bacterium
CTATTATGTTATAATATAGACATGGAAACACAACCAATCGTAGGTATGCAACAAACCAAAATAGGAGGAATAAATATTCTACACGATAACGATGTTCCCGCAGAAACCGCAGAGTTATTTGTCCATGCCTATTACAAAACAGTCCATGAAATCATGTCTGGAACACAAAGAGGGAACCAGCATTCGCTACCACTTGGAAATTATCAAATCGAGTTTGTCTTTGTAACTGAGAAAGACAAATTACAACAATTTACAAAACCCGGCAACAAAAAACTTGAAAAATGGGTCCTAGGTTACGTGGTATCCACCAAAGGCAGATATGTCAGATATGTTCCAGCAGATCCAACAGATACAGAAAGTTTAATCTTTGATCTTGCCTCATCTCAACACGAGATAATCCACATTCTACTTCCAGAAATACTAGAAATTCCCAGGGAAATTTTAGCACAACTCTGGAACACATGGGTAAATGAAGGAATTGCCGTAGGTATGTTCCAACTACAAACAACCTCTATGGACTGGATTAAACACGAAACTCAAAACAACCCAGACATCAAACAACCAAGCATTGCATCTATCCAAAAAAATGGTATTTTTTGGCACGATCATCGCAGACCCGCAACTAATGTAGCCTATCAATGGTGTGCCCTAGTTTTAAAAGGACTTGAAACAACTATTAAAAATCATTACCCAGACAGTGCGTGGTTTTTTTTGCGAACCCCTTTTGACTTCTTTTTTCTCATAACCCAAGAAGCTTACCAACAAGGCATCTCAATTGAAGAAAGACTAGCCCAAATAGGAATTGATACTCGATCAACCATTTTTCAAATAGAAGCAGAATTACGACAACAAATGGGTATCAACTAGACTATTTTTTTCAATTCATATACACTTTTAAGTATGCATAAACCAAAACTCAAATTGAAATTAAAAAAGAAAAAAGATACTATTCCCAACTTAAATCCAAAAGTCAAAACACCCAAAAAAGAAAAAAAGCCCATATCAGCCAAAAAAGCAAAAATCAAAAAGATATTCTTAATTACTTTAGCCATCGTTTCAGCTACCACCCTAACTATAACTATCTTCCTTTTCTTCTTTGCCTTCCTTCCCAGCAAAAAACTATACGCCACCATCAATCAATTAAAATCTAAAAAAGACTATTATCAACAAGTTTTAGCTAGCAAAGATTTAGCCAAAATCAAAACAGAAATCGATAACTTAAAAGGTGAATTCCAAAATATATCCCATCAATACAACCAAATGAGTATATTTAACTCAATTCCCTTTATTAATCAATACTATAAAGACGGCAAACAAAGCATCAAAATTGCTAAGCAGTCTTTAGATACTAGTAAAATTGTCATAGAAGCCATCGAGCCTTATCAAGATTTCTTGGGCCTTAAAGGCGAAAGCACTAACTCAGCCAAAACCACCGAAGACAGAATCAACTTTCTAACTGACTCTATCGAAAGCATCGTTCCTAAATTAGACCAAATCGAAAAAAACATGGCTGAAATTAGCCAATCCCTCAATCAAATCGACCCTAACCGTTACCCTGATCAATACAAAGGCATTAACATTAAAAGTAATCTTGTCAAAGCTCAACAAACCATTTCAGAAATTCACCGTTTAGTTAAAGAAGGCAAGCCAATATTAACTAAAACATCTTGGTTACTTGGCAAAGATTCACCTCGCAAATACTTCTTACTGTTTCAAAACGATGCCGAACTTAGACCCAGTGGTGGTTTTTGGACTGCTTACGGTATTCTCAAAGTCGACAATGGCAAAATCACTCCTGTCATTTCCAGTGATATCTATTCTCTAGATGCCAAACTTCAAAGCACCATTCCAGCCCCCAGACCCATCAAAGCTTACCACATTAATGTACCTTATTGGAACATCAGAGACATGAACATATCCCCAGATTTCCCCACTGACGCAAAATTATTTTTAGAACACTATTCAAAAGTCAGTAAAGAAAAATTTGACGCTATTATCGCTCTAGACACCCAAGTTTTAGTTGACTTTGTCAAAGTTTTAGGCCGAGTTGGGGTCCCAGGTTGGGGTAACTTTACTCCAGAACCAGACAAAAGATGTGATGGCTGTCCCCAAATCATTTACCAATTGGAATATATTGCAGGTAAACCACGCAACTATATTGAAACCAACCGCAAAGGTTTTTTGGGTCCACTTATGCATTCTCTGCTAGCCAATGCCATGGGTTCACCCAAAGAAAAAATCGCGCCTTTAGCTACAGCCATGCTGAACGATATTCACCAAAAACACATTCTGTTCTATTTCCTAGACGAAGAAATTCAACAAGCAGCTGAGTCGGCCAATATTGCTGGCAAAATTGAACAAAAACTTGATTCAAACACTGACTATATTCACTTAAACGACGCCAACATGGCTTCAGCCAAAACCAACATCTTTATTAAACAAAAAATCAAACACGAAATCACCACCAAAAAGGGGACTGTCGAACATAAAATTTCCATTACCTACAACAACCCCACTAAGGCTTCTAATTGTAATTTAGAAAAAGGCGATTTATGTCTAAATGCCCCCAAATACAGAAACTGGTTCCGACTTTATACCCCCCAAGGTAGCAAATTAATTAAAATGACAGGATCAGAAGTGGAACCAGTTATTTATGAAGAATTAGACAAACAAGTTTTTGAAGGTTTTTATGGAGATAGGTATCCACTGTACGCCCAATCTAGCAGTATTGTCACCATCCAATACACAACTCCGATTAAAGCATCTTCTGATTACAAACTCTATCTACAAAAACAAGCTGGCACCAAAGCCGTTGCTTATCAAATTACAGTCAATGGCAAAAGAATGGATAAATTTGACTGGCTGACCGACAAGGTCATCAAACTGCCTCTATAATGGCTTGTCGTTATTTCACCACTACCGCCATTGTCATCAAAAAACACCAACTTAAAGAATCAGATTTGCTAATTACCTTATTAACACCTTACCAAGGCAAAATAGTGGCTATGGCTAAAGGAGTCAGAAACATTAAAAGCCACCGATTGTCTTCTTTACAATTAGGCAATACCATCAAAGCTCAAATTTATAAAAAAAATAATTATCAATGGCTGTCAGAAGCCAAAACTACCAACTCCTTTCTTAAACAACCCAAAAATTTAGTTCAATCAAACTTACTTTTTTATTTTTTAGAAATACTCAACCAACTAATTGCCGAAAATCAACAAATCGAAAATATATACCCCATCTCCCAAAATATTATCAAGTCTATCCAGGGC
>QMND01000120.1 GCA_003647605.1 Candidatus Shapirobacteria bacterium
ACCCGTTCGTACTCTTTCCTGATCCGCTTGGCCTCGCTTTCGGCTTCTACGGCTCTCTGTTCCGGCGTCTTCTTCGCGATTGCTGGGTAGGCGAGCGGGGGTGCCCGCGGTCTGGAACGGATAATCCGTGTAGCGAGGTACGCGACGATGGCGGACGCTAAAAGCACGATTAAAAGCGGTCTGTACTCCCTTATGAACTGCAGGATCATCCAGATCATGTATTGCCCGTCCATACCCATCACCTAACGGTGAACGTGAACGTTTGAACGTAAACTTGGTCGGCCACCACCATGTTAACGGGTTCCCAGACGCATTGGACGTGGACGGTTAAAGTCCAGATTATTTGATCCCCGTAATCGAACCCGGAAACGGTGACGGGGAAGGCTCCCCAAGGGACTTCGGCTCTGTCCAACGCTTGCACGGGTATCTTCACCGACTGAAAAGGCGTGTGCTGGAACTTGACGGTTCCCCGACCGGTGGTGTTGTACTGCAAGGTGAAGAACACGTTAACGACTATCGGGCGTTGAGGGATTTCGGACAGCCCCGTGATGACCGCGTATCCGCTGAGGAACGTCACCACGTTCGGCGGTATCCTTTTGGCGGATTCGTAGGGGATGAAGACCACCGTGATGTTGACGAGCTTGGCGTATTCTTTTATCGTTTGGATCTTTTTCTCCAAGTTTTGGGCGAACCTATAGGTCATGTCGAGGTTGTATTGGAGTATCGCGATGCGTGAAATGGCGTAAACGTTTATGCCCGTGCTTACCGCCAGAAACGCTATTAAACCGAGCGTTATCAAGACCCTTTTCCTAGCTTGCTCCCGCTCTTCCTCGCTCAAACGCTCACCTCCAAAGCCTCCAAAGCCCGTTTATAATATTCTATCGGCTTTTCGACGTAGGGCGTCACCGGCCCGATCAGAACCCACCTCTTGTTGAGGTATTCGAAGAGGCTGATCCGGTCGCACGACCTGCATTTGAGCCTAACCAGATCTTTGCCTACGAGGAAAAGCTTGTCCACTTCGACCGGGCCGCCGCAATACGGGCACGGGAAGTCTTTGAGTTCTTCTATTAGTTTTCGGGCGTAGTTCTTGTCTTCCCTTAACTGCAGAATCGGGGATTTGTAATCCAAGTGCTTGCTTTTGATTATGTAAACGATGAACAGAAGCACGCCGAACATGTAGACGATGACGAAACCGGTCAAGTCTACTGGGGGAGCCGAAGCGGGCTGAGGGGCGTTTTCCGACGGGGGAATCAGTAGCATTACGGCCATGACGGTAACGGCGACGGACAAGATCGCTATGGTTTTGCGGTATTTGAATATCTTGGTCGCCCACTGCGGGGTTCGCCGAACCAACTTCAACACTTTCGGTTTTTTTAATAGAAGTGTTCCGGCAACAACCTTAAAAATTTTATGGTTACTTTTATAAGAGCCGAGGGGCGTATGTATTTAAAGAGCGGGATGCCGTTGAGCAGAGAGAGCGTGTTGATAATAGCAATTGCTTGCTTGTTCATAAACTTAAGCGTGGTCGCTCCGACGGTCAGCCCGTTTTACGCTGGGCGTCCTTTCGACGTGGCGTTAGAGAACATCAGGCAGCACCGGGCGTCGATCATCATATCCGTCATCGGTGCGTCCTTCAGCATTCTCGCGTTGTTTAAGGGTTACGAGAAAGTTGAAAGAGCCACCGTTTACAGCATAATAAGTTTGATTTTCACGTTGTTCGGGATCGCTGTCGCGGTGCTTTCCCCGTGACTTATTCGGCTTTCTCATAGAGGTAAGCTAGGATCGACGCTATCGTGAGGAATATCAGAAGGAGGCACAGGCACCTCGTGCACCTGAGCCACCAAAGTATGTAGTTGAGGAGCTCGTTGAAGAATTTGGAAATGGCCGACAAGTCTAGGCTCGTAATCTCTTTCACATCTGGAGCTGAAGGCAAGGAGGGAGGCGATGCACAGTACGGGGATTCTTCTTTTTGAGGAGGAAGCTTCTGGCTGGGGTACCAAGGCCCTCCGAAGTATATCTGCACTTTCACCGAGCTGTGAAGGCGTGTCTTGACGTAAACGGCGGGGAGCGAAGCGTTGCCAGCGGGGTACTCGTCAAAAAACCAGCACGATGTCGTGCTTGTCCGTAGCGTATCGTAGTTGTCCACTTTAGGGACGACGTTGCCCCTTTCCAGCACGTACAGCGGCTGCAGCGGAATCTCGTCCTTGATCGGGGGGATCACTTTTATTATGGAAAATCCGGTTCCGCTTACGATAACGTCTAAACGGAAGTTCACTTCGTCGTAATACGCGTACGTCAGGCGTTTCGTAGCGGATTCTATTTGCGGGTAAGCTTGCAGAATTTCCATCAAGGTGTAACCGTCTTGGGAAACTTGGCGGTACACGGCCCGCGAATGAAGAACGGTCAACGTCCTTTCCGAAGTGCCGACGTTTACGCGGGCGATCCAGTACATGCCGAGCATGTACGGTTCGTAGCTGTCAGCCCCGAGTATGGCGAAAGGCAGGCTGTCGTTGTAGTAGGGGGGGATGTTGTAGATGAGAAACGTTTGGGCGGTGCCTATGCTCGCGTTAAAGGAGATCGTTCCTTCGTCGGACATCCACGTCCCGTTGACGTTCGTTTTAAAGACCGATCCGTCTAGGAACCGACCGTTTATCGTGACGGACAGGGCTGACAAGATTTTGGGGGACAAGGTTGGGCTGTTCTCCTTATCGTAGAATTGATGTAGCCCGTGATCGCAAACGACGTAGAACGAGGCTATGCCATCCCCAGACTTCTGCTCGTTGATGTAGTCGGTTAACGCTTGGCTTTGGAAGACGAGCCATTCGCCATCTTGGTAGTCGCCCATGTTTTCGGTGTCGAGCACGTCGTCCCACGACGGGGCCGTGTCCCAAGTGACCGTTTCTTCGGTCCAACTGTCGTTAGTTAGGCTGTACAAGGTTACGGGGTACGATCCGGAGGTGGATATGATTCGTAATCTAAGCTGGTAAGAGCTCCCGGGGATGAGTGCGGAAACGTTGAATTTGAGCAGGATTCTCATCGTTCCGGTATCGGTGTGGTAGCCCAAGTAGAGGTAGTCGCCGTCGGACTGGTACGTCGGCACTTTGCTACTTATGTAAACGTCGTCGATGGGGCTAAGCGAGGTTTCCGTCGGGGACGGTAGCGGGGACGACTCTATTCTCGGGCACAAGGTATATTCGTTCTCTTTATCCCAAAACTTGGAGTATTCGCCTTCGTTTGCAGAATCGTAAACGACGTAGAACGAGGCT
>QMND01000121.1 GCA_003647605.1 Candidatus Shapirobacteria bacterium
AGTTCTCCACCTGATCCAGATACTTATGATAAAATAACTTGTTCTTATTCCTACTATACTTGTAAAGTTGATTGGGATTTAGTAGGAATGGCTACTGCTTACTATGCTGGAATGTTATGGACTGCAAGGGAACTTTATCTTGTTCCAGAGACTTTAGCAATAGGAAATGTAAGAGTGAGAACTGATCAACCATGGGAGAAACTACGCTCTGAATTTAGGAGAATTGTATATCATTTAACATCTCTACCAATGGATATAGTGACTTACAGAAAAATAGTAAGAGCAGGAAGATTTCCATTTACCTATAAAGGACCAGGGACAACTTATGAAATAGAAGAAAAGTATTCTACTAAGAAGACTAAGAAGGTGAACAACGAAAATGTTTAAAACTCCTCCTAAAGTTATGCTTAGGAAGGTCTTGAAGAAACAAGTTACTCTTAAAAGATATTCAGTAAGTAAGAAAGAAGATGCTTATGGTCAAGCTCAAAGAACTTTAGAAGATACTTATTCTCTAGAAGCAGAGATTCAAGAAATAACTAGTGAAGACTTAGCATACTTTGTCCCTGGAACAGTAGAGATAGGAGATGCCTTTGGTTACTTTCTTCCTTCTTACTTGAAGAAAGGGAAAACAATAACTATACAGGTGGAAGATGAGATTGTTTGGAACAATAAGACTTGGAGAATTGAAAGAATAGAAGATTTCTATTATGGAGATAAATTGTGGTATAAAAGAGCTTTCTTAAAGAGAGTGATCTAATGCCAAGAAAGATTAGAGTTAATCTAATGCCAAAAATTGTCCTTAAAATCCCAGGTAAAGGTAGACCAGCAAGAGAAATGATAGAAGGATATTACAGAGCTGTTTCTAATTGGAGTGAAAGAATTTATCCTCAAGTTATTGCTAGAACACCTAGGTATAAGGGGCCTGATCCAAGAAGAAGACCTGGGTTTGTAGCTTCACATATTAGATTAATGTGGACTACAGGAGCAATGAGAATTAGATATAGAACTATAGGAGTTCCTGGTGGTTCACAAGTTGGAAGTCCTGCTTGGCATGCTCTAATGGCTATTTACTCCTTGCATGAAGGTTGGAAGAAAGCTTTTGTCAGAAGACCAAGAGGAAAGACAGTAATGACTTTCCCTCTGAAGAAAGGAGAGAGGTTTAGAAATCCAAGAACAGCTAGATGGGCACCAGGAGCAAGAGGAGGACCCAAGACATGGGTAGTCACTAGAAAAGCAATTCAAAGAGGAGGGCCTACTAGAAACACTTGGATAAGAGATGTAGTTAGAGAGAACTTAAATGATCTTAGAGCTAAATGGATGGTAGAAGTTGAAAAGCTAAAGAGGAGAAAGAAGAAAATTGAATTTGGTAGAGCTTAACTCAATCTTAATAGATTATTTGAGAAAGAATGTTCCTAATCCTCATGGTACTGGAAATTGGATTTATGTAGATTATCCAAGATTGGATGCTACTTTTCCAAGAATCTCTCTTACCCAGACTGGAGGTGAATTAAGACCAGTTGCTATTGGAGAGAAAATAGTTTCTAATAATAAATATGGAAAGTTAGCTTCCATTCTTTTCGATATAGATATTTGGGTAAAAATTAATGATAGAGCAATCTTTGATAAAGTGACATATGTAGGTACGAAATTGAGAGACTTTTTAGCTTCAAAAGTAATTGAGGCTCTTGAGAAAGGGAAGGAAACTCTTAAGTCTAATTATGGAATATTAGATATAGAAATTCTAGGTACTTATTCACAACCTCTTGATGAAGAGAATCAATTACACAGAAAGACTATTTCTATCAGAGTTTCTTTTATCTGGGAAAGAAGTTAAATAAATGAAGAAAGAAATATTGACTAGGTGAAATGAGAAATGGCTGTATATAAAGGTTGGAATGCTAAGATCTACAAAGATGGAGTTCAAATAGGACTAGCAGACTCAGCTTCAGTAGAGATAGCTACTAATCTAGAAGCCTATTATGAAATAGGTTCTAGAGTTCCTACTGATCTAGTTGAGGGAAATCAAGAAGTCACAGGTTCTATTTCCAAGGCTTGGATTGACAAAAACTATCTCTCTCTTGTGACTACAACCGGGACTTTGCAAGAATTTGATCTCTGCTTTGAAGTAGGTAGTTTGAAACTCTACTGCTATAACTGTAAGTTTGAGAGAGGAGCAGTAGATATTCCTCAAGATGGATTCCTTAAAGAGGACTATGACTTCAGAGCTAAAAAGGTAGCTATAGTTTAAAGTTAAACTTTGCTCCAAGTAAGGAGCTTTAAGAAACTCCAAGAAGGAGGTGTTTCCGAATGAATAAAATAGAGGAAGATGAATTTGCCCAAGTAGCAGACTTGCTAGCACCTGCAAAAGGAGAGAAAGAAATTCTCATTAAATCTCTAGGGAAGAAGGTCAAAATTAAGAAAATAACTATAGGAGAATTAGCTGCTATTCTCAAAGTTGCTAGAGATAATGAGTTAGAACAATATATCTGGTTAGTCTTCAAAGGACTAGTTAAACCTAAGTTAACAATTGAACAAGTCAAAGCACTTAATCATACTGTCCTCTTGGAACTAGCTCTAGAAATTAGTAAGTTCTCAGAGCTAGATAAAAAGTCAATGGAGAAACTTGAAAATTTATTGTCAGCTCGAAGCTCCTAAAGTCAATCTTTCTAGTCATGTATTACATGCACTGGTCTCTCAAAGAAGTACAAGAGCTTTCCCTTCCACAACTAAATTGGATAATTTACCACTTAGAGGAAGTGAAGAAAGAAGAAGCTAGAAGATTAAGAAGGAAAAGATAATGGTCTTACCTATAGATGTCTTAATTAAGATGCGAAGTGAAACACCAGGTTTAAATGCCTTAGAGACAGCCATAGATCGTTTTGGAATGAGACTCAGATTAACTGGTAGAGACTTAATGAGATTAGGAGGTGTCACTCAAAGATTTTTTGACAATCTTAATAGAAGAATCATTGGATTCTTAAGATTGGGAGAACTCTTCAGTGGAGCATGGGAAGATATTCAACTTGCTTTGGGAGATGTAGCTGATGCTATTGCAATTGGATTAGAGCCTATTTTAGTAACGTTAGCTGATTGGCTTGAATCATTAGCTGATTTTCTAGAAACTCAACCTTGGATTGGACTAGCTGTTGCTATTTTATTAGTAGCTTTTGCTCTTGGCAAAGTAATAGGAAAACTAATTACTTTTGGAGGTTATATGAATCTTACAGTAGGAGCTCTAATTACTTGGCATAAGAC
>QMND01000122.1 GCA_003647605.1 Candidatus Shapirobacteria bacterium
AACGAGTGATGATATCAGTATTATCACTCGTTATTTTTGTGTGGATCTATCTACTCACAGGAGTATAATGATGGAATGTATGTTCTGTGGCAAAGAGATTCCAGTAGCTCGGCTAGAAGCATTACCCGATACACAGACATGTATTGGTTGCTCAACTGAGGTAAGGAAAGTAGGGATTGCAGAAGGATTAAGTAAAAGTCAAACAGTGTTACATGTATTGGATCCGAACAGTGCGGATGGTCGCAACGATATCAATTTGTGTGCTCGATATACGCCATACAGGTTTGGGAACTCAGTGATGTACACGGGAGTGTCGCGATACCCTTTTGGGAAAGGATAAAGTATGCCTGTTAGATCTGCAACTCGAGAACGTGTGAGAGAACGTGCTCGCTTGAAGCGTGAAAGGGAACGCAAGATCAAGGAAGAACTTAAGCCGAGTTTCTTTTCTTTGTGCAACAGACCAAAGAGTGGTCCGTATAGGCTCGAAGAGGATAAGATCATTGTTGCTGAATTTGGTGCAGGATCGACACCAGGGGAGATTACGAAGGTGTTGAAAGAGGCCGGTTTCCAGCGCACTCCACTGAGTGTTAATATGCGTATTAAGTTCTTGAAGAAGTCAGGTGAGGGCTTTGATACGATTGAGGCGTTTCATGAACACCTTCGAGAGAAAGCAGCTAAAGTGGTATAATGAAGAAGGAAACGCTAAATCGTCTTTTCATCTGTGTTGATGTCAGTACGGAGTGTGGCTTCTGGATAAGTGCAAGACTCATTGAAGTAGAAACGCCTATTGAAGTGCACAAGTGATCTATTGGATATGATCAAGTTTTACCACATGCTCAAACAGAGTCCAACAGTTTATGGTAGGATCGAATTACACAAGAACATGGAAAGGTAGTTGTCTCGATTGATCGAGATGGTTTTGAGTAGCGTTTAATCATTGACATAAAGGAGTTTTTAGCACAAAGGGAGTAACGATGAAGGAAATGTATCCAATTTCGGCGAAAGTTAAAAGAGTCACTAGTTAGTGAAAGCATCTTAGTGATTATACCAAACGCCAAGCAAATAAGAGTACTCATTGAATTCTCAGATAAAGGATCAAAAGAGAGGAAGAAAGATATGAAATATAGGGTGATGTGTTGGATCGCAGTCGAACCTGATTGAGAGTAAGTATGAGTTGCAGGTATGGGATGAGCAGAATGAAGAGTGGGTACAAATCCCTCCTGATCGTTGGAATCATAAAAAGATGAGATCAGAGCGTTAGAATCCCGAAGTAAACGAGTGGGAATAGTAGATTAACAGGGAGATTTATATGGCCTGCCAATCAATGGAGGTATACAAGATTACACAGTGGAAAGACGGTTGTGTTTATAAAACAAAGAAGGTGTGTGATATAAAGATTGAAGTAAGGCCTCATTCCCCTAAAGAAGAGAATAAGATCGCAGAGGAGTTTGGTGGCGATAGGCTTGCCGTGGGGTTCGAATATAATTGGAGCTGTCGTATTAAGGGAACACACACGGAGTGTTCCTGTTAAAGGAGAAACAAAATAAAGGCTGTTCACATAGCGTATGTAAGAGAACATGAAAATAGTGAGGCGATCAGATGTGTTGCAATATTAAACTGTCCTGGTATATCTGATGTGGCCATATTTGTTACTATTGATGAACAGAAGTCACGTGTTCTTAGAGATTGCTGGGATTATACTATTGCTTACAGCGAAGGAGGGTTTATAGTGCCACCGTCTTTGCGTCCTCTAAAGGAGGATAATTATGTCTAGTTTTACGGATGGGAATCCTTGAATTGCTACTGCTAATGACTGTAGTACTTGTTGGGGTGGAGCATTAAATGGAGCACACTTTCGTTGTTATCTTTGTGGACATAGATTTAAGCCTGGTGATCGAGTAAGGTGGCAGTATACCAACGATGTTGCTGAAGCCGCTGGGAATCCGCTTGTATGTGAAGAATGTGATGGGACCAAAGAAGAGATAGTTGTTCGGATGATAGCAATGTATGCAGAAGCAAGAGGTCGAATGTGGTGGTTTTGCAATGTATAAAGAGAAAAATAATCTAAGGAAGTTAGGTGGGCATTAGCCTCTTTAGATTACGCAGATGCATTGAGGAGCTTTCTAGTAGATCAATTTAGTAGCCTGATCGTTCAATTGGTAGGACAGCAGACTTTGAATCTGTTTATCGAGGTTCGAATTCTCGCTGGGCTGCCATTCAAAAGGAGATGGAAAGAAGCGTTTGGTATCAATGAAATTTTGTGGGAGGATGAGTTGGATTCATTTCTGGAGGAGTTAAGAGAAAGCTAATGTCTATTATTAAAGATGTTAGCCATACTGGCCATAATACTCGAATGCTCAATGCTCTAATCGAATCTAAGAATGGGCTTGTTTGTTATTGGTATCTCAGAGATGTTGGTCACAATGATCAAGTACTTAATACTCTAATTGAGTCTAAAGATGGGTTTGTCTGTAATCATTAATCATAGGAGATACATCGTATTGTTTTAATGAGAAGAATCCCCTTTATGAGCGAGAAGTTTTTGTATCCTTTGTTTGGTAAACAAAATGCACGTATGATCTTGACTTTCTGGGATAATATAATTAGAGCCGTTACGTCGTTAAAAAAGGATAGCGTTGGATGAGCAGTACAATAGACTATTCAGATCGTCAATTAGTATCCTATGCTTTAAATATGTGGGCTAATTATATCGAGACAGGAGACATTAATCGTAATGCTCAAGAGGCTTGAACGCGCTAACAAAGAAGCAAAAGCCTTATCAACTCATCAGATGGAACTCATTGTGCGATTACGAAGACTTGGGACAAAAGCTCTAAGCCACAAAGGAGGTTAGCAGTGAGCGAAATACGAATAGAGTTTTATGGCTTTCAAGGAAGACAGGTAAAAGAAAGTCCTTGGCTTAGACCTACTGAGCCCTTAAGGAACTCAAAGTCATATTGGTACAGTCTCAATCCTGATGTGTTTGGTAAATCTATTAGTCCACAAGGTAAGAATTATACGGCATTATGTCCTCAAGCAGCAAGAGAAATTAATGAGGTTTGGCAAGCTGCCAACAAGCTGCCAACAAGCTTGGCATCTTTGATAAGCGATGTGCATTAAGAGCTTTAGAGCGTTTGAGAAAAGACGATATGCGAGGAGCATATGATCTGCACGTCCGTGGCAAGCACGCTCAGGTCATACGTCATGAGTTCAAGCTTGTGTACATTAGGTATGAATACAGTGTTGAGG
>QMND01000123.1 GCA_003647605.1 Candidatus Shapirobacteria bacterium
CTTCTCAACTTGGCACCAGCATACCCAGAAGGGGACTATCTCTCTATGATGCTGTCTCCTCTCTCTCATCATCTCTACCAAAAAAGAAAACGATAATCATCATAGATGATGCAGACAAAATAATAGACTACGATAGACTTATGACAATACTCACGAGATGGAACGAGACAAAAGACAAGAAAATAAGCTTCATAGTGATATCCAATTCAGTCTATTTCTTAAACAAAATGGATGTCTCTACGAGGTCTAGGATTCAGGACTACGTTTACTATGACTGGTTGAATGCGGACGAAATACGAAAAATACTTGAGATGAGAGCAAGCAGAGCACTATACAGAGAAGCATACTCAGACTCTGTGCTGGGACTTCTCTCAGCACTAACGACAAAGAAGAGGGGGGATGCGAAACTAGCAATAGCGTCTTTGAAGGTATCTGCATACATGGCTGAGGAATCTGGGAGTGGAAAAATAACAGAGGAAATAGTGAGGGAATCTGTCAGAATTGCTGAAGAGGAGCTGGAAGAGGAAGCAGTGAGGAAGTTGCCTCCACACCAGATTTTACTTCTTTATTCTCTAGCGAAGTTAATAGACGAGGAAAAGGAAGACCATGTTTCTCTCGGCAAGGTTTACTCAAAATACGTTAATGTGTGCCTTTCAAACAGAGAATCACCTGTGAAGAAGAGACAGTTCTATAATTTGGTATCCTACCTTCAAAGTAGTGGTTTTATTTTTTCAATAAAGGGAAAAGGAAAAAGATTGTATTTAGCTTTGAATGTTCCGAAAGGAATAGTTTTTAAGGTTTTCAGAGTAAACTACTTGGGGGAGAGTGAGACCCTTGACAAGTGGGTACTCTGAGCGAGAGATATCTAGGAGGATAAGGCAGACAGATCCAACACTAAAGAATAAAACAATCGAGAGATGTATTCGGGTGTATAGGCTACTGCAGAAGAATGGTTTCGTTAGCACCTCTGACATTTCAAGAGAATTGAAAGTAAATGGAAATATTGCTCTGAAAATAGCTAGACTACTCAAGTCGAGCGGACTTGCGGATTTCTACATGTTCCCATTGGGTATGAGTAATTATGGTTTAAGAACATGTTATTTAGTCCTTCCCTCGAAAGATGCTAAAGATTCTTTCTCTACTCATCTTCTTCAAATAAGAAGAAATATACTTGATAAAGCTAAAAGGAGGAGGAGGGCTAAAGTTAAAAGAGCTAGTATTGGAGGGATTTAGAATGTGGGTTAAAATATCTCTCCGTATGGAGGTTATTGAGAGAGTACTTGCGAACACACCAGAGAGTTTTGACGAGGAGAATTCATCAGAGTCGCCGAGAAAATACGTCTTTATGCGAGACAAACATGGAATATACATTACTGAGAGGAACATAAAGGGGTTGTTCAAAGAGATAGCAAGTATGCTAGGAATCAGAAAGCTGAAAAACATAATAGCTCATGGAGTATTCGTTGAGGCAATACCACCATCATTGCACAAGAATCCCAAGAAGATATACTTCGTGAGAGACTCCAAGCCGATAAAAAAGCCTGACAAGGTTATCAAGAGAGGAGGAAGAGTAATGACTCTCAGAGGACCAAGGTCCATCATAAAGGAAATGGAAGCTATAGAAGCACCAGCTGAACTCCACTTTAACATTAAAATCCCTTGGCCAATTTATGAATCATACTTCAACAGGAAAATAGAATACAATGGGAGAGAGATGACAGTGCTCTCACTATTCATGATGATGGCACAGGAAGTAGGGATACTTGGCGATAGGAGCTTGGGGGAGGGAAAAATAAAAATATCCCACCGAAAGGTAGTTGAGGAGGAAGGGACCTGATAGGGGGTAGGGAGGCCTCACCCCCCTATGTAGTAGTGACCCTCGGGGATTGGCCCAGCCGTCTTTCCTTCCTCCCTACCCCCCAGGTCTCGAAGGGGTCGAGGGGGAATACCCCCTTAGTCGTACCCGTGCCGTGTCGAGCCTTGCCGTGAAGTTAGCATGCCAGTCCTACTCGGCCCGTGCCAAGCAACTCGAAAAACCAACGGGTCGGACCGTGCCAATCCACACTTTGATTTCCTTCAAACCTAGACATTTCGAGTCGTGCCATTCCAAACCTGTCTTTACCCACCCCCCCCCGCAACTTTTTTATTGTCATGACTGTCATCAGTAATTGGGCTTCAGTCCCAATCAAGCCTCTGACCCATCCAGCCCTAGCCTGACCAGACTTCAGCGAGTAGTGGAGGTGGTATCCTATGGGTTGGCTACAGGAAAACGCAGATGAACTAGCCGCACTGATTTTCGTGATAACAGGGATACTCGTGGCTATAGTAGGGATATACGCAAAGTTCGTGAAGGGAATAGAGATAGACTTGAAAGAGATTTTGATGGCATTTAATGGGACAAGCTCACCAGGGGCGACGTATCTGTTCGGAAAGTCTCAACCAAAGGGGGAGAGTAAGTGATAAGAAAAACAGTATTCCTGCTGATGACAGGGATTGCAATATCCTCTTTTTCTTTAATTTTGGGACTCTTCAATCTGATTGATGAGATGACAATGCTCAAAACAAATATGGTAGGAATGTCCATGGTCTTCGCAAGTCTAATAGTGGAAAGAATACTAGCCAAACATCGCTAGGATTTTCACTCTCCTTCTGCACTCCTCTGGAAGATTGTCAGCTACATCTTTCACAGCTTCTCTAACACTAGGATGCTCATCCTTTATCAGCTTCAAGGCAAGCTCACACGCACACTCTTCTGGGAGATTGTCAAGGCTGCGGGCAACCCAGTATCTGACATCCGAATTAACATCATCCGCTAATTTTCTGGCAAGTTCGCATGCACATTCTTCTGGGAGTTTGTCGAGATTATAGGCAACTTTTTTTCTGACATCCCACTCATCATCATCTGCTAATTTTCTGGCAATCTCACACCTGCACTCTTTAGGAATGTTATACAATTTATAGACAACCTCTCCTCTGACCCTCCATTCATCATCATCTGCTAGTTTCCTAGCTATGTCGCATGCACATTCTTTAGGAAGATCGGGAAGTCTATAGGCAACATCCTTTCTAACCTCCCAATAGTCATCCTCTACTAACTTCGAGGCAATCTCACATCTACATTCTTCTGGAACGTCGTAGAGTAAGAAGGCAACCCAATCTCTAGCTTCATCATCTATATCTTCCGCTAGTTTCCTAACAATCTCACACGAACACTCCTCTGGGATGTGGCCGAGATTATAGGC
>QMND01000124.1 GCA_003647605.1 Candidatus Shapirobacteria bacterium
ATGGAGTACCATCTCGACAAAAGCCTCGTTGATATTAACATAATGGTTGATCCCCGCCACGTCACGCCCGTGGTTTTACCTGGTGACTATACTAGTTGGGCTCATGAATTGAGTACAAAACATGGTTGGAAACGACGTGTGGCTAAGAAGGATAATGCAACCATTCAGATTCATGACCTATTAAATGATGCTCGAAAAGCATGGGTACGAAAAGGGTATGAGGCTCGACCTACTGACGACGAGATCGTATGCCTTAGAGTGATGACCGATTACTTAAAAAAACGAGCAAACCGGCTTCACAGACCAAATATTTACCCCCAAGTTATATGGAAGACATACTGTAAATCTGGTCTCTTGGGATTAACTGATCGTGATTATGAATACACTCAAGACGAATACGCCAACTGGGCACGGCCATTAAATGTTGAATATGGATTTACCTTTCCTCAAAATATTTGCCGTGCCACTTGGGTAGAATTAAAGGAGGCGAGAAATGTTTGGCGAAAGATGGTCTCAGATGAATCCGTTGATATGACGGCTCGTACTCCCGTGAAAGGAACTGGAGACAACCCAATGACCCAACCATTCTTCTCTACCGTAGACATAGAAGACAGGGGAGATGATCTACGAGATGAAGAAACAAGCATCTCTCGTCAGTGCGATTTTTGTGGTAAGGAAATGACTGTCCCTCGCCACACGGGAGAATTACTCCAAAAGTTATCTCATGGCGGTTTTCATTGTTCTTTCTGCGTACGGCATGATTTTCATACTAGGAAGAAAAAAAACATTCTTATTCTGACATTACGAGGATTGATTGGGTATCTGTTTCATTTCTGCTATTTTGGCAAAAAACCACGTTTGTATTTAACCCAGATTCATGACTTAATCAATAATCATATCGAGGTGGGTCGTTTAAATCCAACCTTTGTCTACGACGCAGATACTTTCTGCTGGTTCATTGATTTTACCAAAGTGGGCAAATCCAAAAGAAAGATTCCGGTGGAGGAAGTTATCCGCACGATCAATGAAATGATTTCTGCCTTCAACCCCTACGACAATATCAAAGACTTCAAAAGCCATATTTTGACCGAGCGATACCAAGAGGCCATCATTGACTTCTATAAGAATCGATACCGACCCGAAGGCAAACATATCTGTGCTCCAACATTGTCCGGTTGCGCAACCGATATGCGAGAACAATCTACTGGCACTGGTACGACTACAACAACCAAAAAAGTCGATATCAAGGCTTATCGAGATTTCCTGCCCCAAGATTGCAAGCCCCACACAAGACGCTGTTAGCCGCCCGCTTAAAGTGGTCATTGGCATCTTCTCGAAATGGTTTCGTAGTTGGATACCAAGCCGTCCGATCTCCAAGTCCCCATCGCCAATCCGGTACTTTCGGTAACATCAAATATACCTCTTTCCCCATTGCTCCGGCCAAATGAGCCACAGCAGTATCCACCGATATGATTACATCCATTTTGTTAATCAGATTGGCCGTGGAATTGTAGTCCAACATCATAGGACTCAAATCTACGATGGGCATATCTTCCATGCCTTCGGCCAAATTGACTCGCCCGATTCCCGGCCACGTACGCACCCGTGTGTCCTTCTGGAGGCTGAATAACTGCACATCGTTACTTACGAAGGGCTTGAACCGTGTCACAGGAAACGATCGCTTAGGATCGTTATGGTGCGATGGACTTCCGGCCCATACTATCCCGATCTTCTTCTTACCCTCGTAAGGCTTCCAATAGTGATCTTGCAATTCGGGTGCAAACTCGGTATCCGGTTCAATGTATGGGCCATACCAAAATTGGGATTCATCATTAACCTGTAATACCCTGGGTAAACTCGCCAATGATTGATGATAGTCAAAATCATAGTCTTCGTAGAGTTCTTCTTCTTCGGGATTGATTAGTCGATCAATCCATTCAATCCGCTCCAAAATCGTTCGTAGATCACCCCGTTCATATCGGTTCACCCATTCCAGGTAGACAGTTGCCCCCCGTTCTTTCAAATGCTTGGTGAAGCGAATAAATTGGATGGTATCACCAGCACCTTGCTCGGCGTATAGAAGGATCGTTTTTCCACCCAATGGTTCACCTTCCCATGCAGGCCGTTCGATCAATCGTTCCTTCACTCTGTAGAAGTTAGGAAACTGCTCGAACCTTGATTCATACTCTACCCAACCTTTCTCATACTGCTTGGACATCAAATAAGCTGCTGCCAAATTCCACCGAGCCGGGGTCCAAGTAGGGTCCTTCTCTTTCGAGTCCTCAAAAAATTTTGCAGCCTCTTCCGGCTGTCGCTCGTCCAAATAAACATTTCCGATGTTGAATGCTATCTTGGCCCATTGTTCTCTATCTCGTTCGTCTATCATTGCGACCGCTTGTGCGAAAAAGTGTTTAGCTTTATCATATTTTCCGATCGTCTGGTATTCCAAAGCCAGATTATTAACCGCCATTACCGCCTGTGGGTTCAATTCGCATGCCTGGCGAAATTTTTTGATCGCAGATTCACTCTCACGCAATACGCTATGCACAACGCCCAGCGTATTACAATATTCCCAATTCTTATATTCTTCCGCCAGTGGCCTTAGCACCTTCTTAGCCTGCTGGTTCTTTCCCTGCCGATGCAGGGAAAGAGCCAGCAGATGATCTGTGTCGGGTGTGTTGCCGCCGACGTTGCGAATCTGCTGTAACAATGCTTCGGCTCGATAGAACTCACGATCTTCAAAGGCGGTTTTAGCGGTTTCGGTCGCCTCATCTATTAACTTCTCCACTTCGTTTTTCATGAAAGGAACCTCGATATTTCAGTTTGCATGGACTAAATAAGTGGACTCATTGATGAAAAAGGAGAAATATGGCTTGTGGTGGATGTGGTCGTTCTGTTCGCAATGTCGGCCTTCGGCGTCGATCTCTTGGAGTTGGGCGAGGTCGCCTTGTATCTACAGAAAAATTCCCTAGGCTTATGCCTACTCATCTTGCGGAGGTTAAACAGAAACAATCCGTAAGCAATGCGACGAGGGCCAGTAGAAGACGTGTTGAAAAACTGCGACGAGAAGCTATCAGAAGGGCATTTGGAAGGTAATTATGGCAAAGACATTCATGAAATTCCTACAACAGAAAGATGCGACAGTTGCCGAATCTACAGTTGAAATTCTACAAGACCTTCTCGCCATACTGAAGGCGCAAGATTGGAACTATCAGACGACACATTGGCAGGTAGAAGG
>QMND01000125.1 GCA_003647605.1 Candidatus Shapirobacteria bacterium
ACTCCAACTCCAACTCCAACTCCAACTCCAACTCCAACTCCAACTCCAACTCCAACTCCAACTCCAACTCCAACTCCAACTCCAACTCCAACTCCAACTCCAAAAAAGATAAGTGAGCAAAATACCGAAGTCAAGGAGGAAAATAAAGATAAGTTGGTAGAAAAAAAGTTCGAAAAAGAAAAACCAAAATTAAGTGGGGCTAGATTAAAAGTAGAAGTGGTTGGAAAGAAAAAAGATTTAGAAGCCAAAATTGCTGAATTAGAGGTCAAGGAAAAACAAGAACTAGAAGAACATAGTAAAAAAATTGAGGTGGAAAAGAAGAAAAAAATGGAAGAGGAAGAGAGAAAGAAAAAATTAACAGGAAGTTTTAGTAATTTTGGTAAATTGCCCAAATCTGGCGATTTATTTAAATCGGGAATGAATGGCAAATTGCCTCCCCTGCCATCATTGCCACCATTCAAGCCTTTGGGGGGGAAGTTACCATCACCAAAATTCACTGCTGATTTAAAAACAAATCAAAACTTAAAAACAGTAACCAATGGAACTGGAACACTACCAACGACTAACAACAAATGGAGTCAGCACAATCAAAGCGTAAACCAAAAATTGGGAGAAAAAAAAGATGGAGACAACAAAAAGGGTGAGGAAACAAAAAAAGAAGAAAAAAAGATGAGTTATGAGGAAATGTTTGGGAATTAAAGATGCTAATACAAGAATTAACATGAATAGTTGTATTAAGAAATAAAACTTTTTGATAAATTAGACAGAGAAAAAATAGGCTATAATTTATCAATGACCGAGTCGATTTTATATAAAACCATAGGTGATGTGTTGAGAGCTTTAGGTAACGGTACTTCTATTGGCCAACTAGAAGTAGGTCTAAGGCAGGTTGTAGAAAAAATTTTTAATCAACTAGGTCAATCGTTACCTGAAAGTTTGAGTGAAGCAAGGGAGATTTTGGCTGTTTTTCCAAGTAAAACTAAAGTAGACAAGGCTACAGCTGAATTGTGGCAAGAAGAAAAAAACAAAAAGGATGCAGAGACCGAAATGGAGGTGAAGGCATTAGATGAAGAGACAAGACAAAGATTGTTGACAGAATACGAACAAGCCATGAAAGCTAAACAAGCTAACAAGGAAGGAATTTTAAAACGATTGGCTAAAAAATATGGAATAAAAGATGTGTCGGCGGTGGACTTGCTCATAAAAAGACTGGAAACAAAATACAGGGAGACAAGAGAACTAGAAATTCATCATGTGGCAATTAAAATAGTTGATAGTGTCAGAAGTGAAACAACAGAAATAACAAGTGAAAATAAAGTTAAGATGGTTGAAGAGATAGAAAAATATTGGCAAACAGGAAAATATTTAATGGGGTCAGATGGACGAGAAGTTTTACAGACAAAACTAAATAGGATTACTGGGGATAATAGTCCTTTGTTGGCTAGACAAATAGCTGAAGGAGTAGAAGTGGCAACAAGACAAAATATGCCAATAATACGAGAATATACACTAAATGGAGTAGTTGGCAAAGCCATGTCTGATTTTAAAAAAGAGAATGGTTTGGATGGAATTAAAAATGTTAAAGAGATAGAGAAGTTTAGGCAATATACCCAGCAGGCAACAGCGATAGCTCTTGAATATAGTTTGAATGAAAAGGAATCAGTAGAAGCAGAAAAAACAGTTAGACAATTAAGAGGGCAACCGCCGACAGAAGTGGGCTTTAGAAGGGCAAATGCAATAGTGGCTATGTTACGTGCTCCAGAAGAAGACACGGAATTTTTAATGGAAAGCCGAAAAAGTTTAGAGTCGACTGGTTTAAGTTTGTCAAGTTTTTCACCTAATAGTTTATTTGGGTCAATTAATAATGTGGTAGGAGTGATTAGTAAACATACAGATATATTTAAACAGTTTAAGGGAGCACAAAACATCGTAGCTTGGACTGATAAATTAAGGCCTCAAAATATAGTTATAAGTTTGGCTAAAAAAGTAGGATTAGAAGAAAGGGTTATACAATGGGTGGGTCAGGCTGGAGCAAGAATAGGAATACAAGGGGCAGGAGAAATGGCTGGAAATATTATGACTATAGCTGGAGAAGGTGGAATTAAGACCGTTGTTTCAAATGTGTTACGTCAAATTGCTACTACAGGAGCAGTAACAGCTACGGAAGGAGCGGCGGCAACAGGGGCAGCAGGAGCAGGAGCAGTGGGAGCGGGGGGAGTTGTAGCCACACTAGCTTCTGGACCGGCAGCACCGATAGTGGCAGCTGTAATAGTAATCGGAATAAAATTAATAAGTTTATTTAAAAAAGCTAAAAAAATAATTGGAAAACTAGATAAACAATTAAGAAAAATAAATCTAGGTTTGCCGAGCATTAAAAGATTTGTAGAAGATACGTTAGGAATAGGTGGTTTACCTGGGAAAGTAATCTCAGGGGCTATAGGGTTTACTACTTCTATATTGGTCATATTTTCCGCTCCTTTTTTGTTGATAGGAACAACATTAATAGGCCCAATAGTGATTGGTTTGTTTGTTTTTATATTTATTTCTTCAACCTTTAGAAATATGAGAATATCATCACTGGTTCCACCACAGACAGGTGGAGGGGAGAGTGGAGGTCTTTATGAGAATATAGACGAGGGTGAAATATTATTTGAAGGAGAAATTCCTGAAGGTTGTCCGTATGGATGGCCTGTTAGTAGTGGTAGAGTAACGCAAGGACCTGCTACTGGTGACCGATCAACACACCATGGTGTAATAGCTGAGTCAATAGATTTTGGCGCTAATGAAGGTACTGGTATTATAGCAACCCACAAGGGAGGGGTAAGCTGTAGAATGGGACATGGTTATGGATATTTTGTAGATCTTACAGGAGATTGTGATGGAATTAAATTTACGACAAGATACGGACATTTACTGGAGGGTAGTGCCATGCATTGTGGCGAAGTAGTGGAGGCAGGAACAATAATAGGTTTGGTTGACAATACAGGTAATTCGACGGGGAATCATTTACATTATGAAATTGTAAACAAAGTTTTAGGTGATATTAGACAATATTTACCCCAACCGAAGGGTAAACAAATTCCCAGAGGTTGTGTTAATTATAATGAGTGTTTAGTTACAGTTCCTTAATAAAACTATGAAAAAGAAAAAAATATTAGTAATAGGCTTAACAATAATGATGTTGTTATTTCTTCTTTTTGAGAGTTTGATTAAAAAACCAAACGACACGGA
>QMND01000126.1 GCA_003647605.1 Candidatus Shapirobacteria bacterium
GCCGCCCTCATGTGTATTCAACCTGTTCGCGCTTTTTGCATCGGCGGATAAATGACATCCCTTAAAGACGTTGCAGTACATAGGGTCTATCATCTGGTTGCGAACTTTCCTGCCAACATCAGTCGCACGGTTATGAGAGTATGTGGAAAAAATAATTTGGTTGGCCGGATTGCGGCCTATGTACCAGGCTGGAAAATATTCGCTGATTGTAAGCGTTTTGCCGTGTCTTGGCGGCATGCACACAATAAGGCGCTTTATCTCTCCGGCCTCGACTTTCATCAAGGCTTTCATTATCAATTTGTTGTGTTTTGAAAAGCGGTATCCGGGATGTCTTACAGCGATGTACGCTGGAAAATTTTGAAACAACAGCTGTTCGGTTGGAATTTCAAGGAGCTTTTTTTTAACAGCGGAAATATTCATTTTTTGTATGTCAGCAGTTTGCTTTCTTCCGGTTTTTTAAATAAATCCTTGTCGCGTTTATTATCTACAAAATCAACATCGTCGACAATCGAATCAAGTACGGCTGTCACTGCAGCGTCAACATCTTTTTTGCTAAAGTCTCTTAGGTCGTCCACCATTAACCTGTCTGGTGAATTCAATCCAAGAATTTTTATTTCCTTGTCAACCAATCGCGCCCATTCTTCCAGCCATCGGCTGCCCTGATGTGGACTGCTTTCAAGTGCCTTTAAACGTCTATTGCACATATTTTTTTTGATTTCGAGTTCTTTTAGCACGCGCTCTCTATGAACAAGCCAGGATTCCCTGTTTGTTATTTGAAGTTCCTCGGTTATCGCCTTGAGATCCCTGGCGACAGTTCCCTTATCGCAGCCTACAATCCTTGCGACTTCTGACTGCGAAATACCAGGTTTATCGTGCATTACTTCGATAATTCGTTTTCGTCTTTCGGCAATCGTGTATCTTTTTTTGACTACGAAATTTCTTGCCATTTTGTAAATTCCTGTTTTATAGGTTAAAAACCCCTTGACAAATATTATCCAAGATGTGATAGAATGTCAATAATGTATTTTTTTGCAAAGGGATTTTGCAAATTTGTATTGGCTATAAAAGGGGATCTTTTATCAATCATCAATTTAAACCCCAGGGGATCTGGGTGAAAGGCGGGACGCCATGGCTAAACCAGTAAAGTTGCACAAGGATGACAATGGCAATGTCGTAATGGAAAATGATCTGCCGGTATTCGAATTTGATGACGGCACAACGTCGGCGCTGGATGTGGTCGGGACCTTCGAACGCTTCGCACAAAAAGAAGTCAACTTCAATCAAGAACGAGACAGGCATTTCAAGGAGAATAAAGCACTGAAGGAAAAGTTAGCCCCGTTCGAAAGTCTTGAACTCGATCTCGACACCATCAAGGAAAACGCAAACATTGTCAAAAATCTCAAAGACAAACAATTGATTGATGAACAGGGTGTCGAAGCAATCAAAGTCAAAATGCGCGAATCATTCGATGAAGAAAAAAATCAGCTCAAGCAGCAGTTTAATAAGCAAATCGAATCTTTCAAAAACGAGAAAGCGGATCTTGAGCACATCATTTATGACCTTGCGGTTGTAAGCCAGCTTGCAACCGATCCACATTTTGCTGGTGAAAAGCCAAAGACCATTTATGCACCTGATGATGCGGCCATGATTTTCGGTAAAAACCTGGATGTCCAGATCGATGGTCGATCGTTCAAAATCATCGCCAAGGACAATGAAGGCAAGCCGATCTTGTCAAAGAAAAACCATGGCGACCCAGCGTCGTTTTCAGAAGCCATTGAACAGCTGGTTTCTGAACGAGCGAAAACGCATCAAATCATGAGGTCCGGAAAACAAGGCGGCCCTCCGACGTATTCCAACACAGGCCCGGGAGATGGAAATTCGACCGGTAAATCTTCAACCGACAAAATAAGGGCGGGACTCAAAAAGCATTACGCCAATCGCGGGTAATGCGAACCACGCCCTGAAACCATGATGGAGGATCAACATGGCAACTCAGACCTTAGCGCAGGCAGCCCTGCTCATCAATGATGAGATCGTTCAGGGCGTGGCAATGGACATTATCACTCTCAACCCAATCTTTTCCTTTCTGCCCTTTACCGGCTACAGTGGCCAGGCAATCGTCGTCAACAGGGAACTGACCCTCGGCGGGGCGGACACCTTCGAAGTCGATGACACCATCAGCGCCACCGCAAAAGCAGCGGCAACCTTCACCCAGCAGACCTTTACGGCGACGAAAATCATCGCCGACGCCGAAATGGACGGCTTGGTGCAGGCGGAAAGCACCTCTGCCGGTGTCGATCAGATCTCGATCGAAATTTCATCCAAGGCCAAGAAAATCGGCCGTATTTTCCAGCAAGGCATGGCAACCGGTGCTGGCACCATCCCGGCCATGAACAGCCTGCATTCGCTGTGCTCGACAACGCAGTACACCACGGCGGCCACCACGCAGCAGTTGTCGTTCGACCTGCTCGATGAGCTGCTTGATCTGGTCGTCGCCAAAGATGGTCAGGTTGACTGGATCATGATGCCCGCCAGAACCCTGCGGTCGCTCAAGGCACTTTACCGCGGCCTGGGAGGCACCATGCCGACTGATGTGCTCGAAATGCCCGATGGCACCACGCGCACCATCTACAAGTACGAAGACATCCCGGTATTCAAAAATGAATACCTTTCGGTTGCGGAAACCGCCAATGGCGCAGCGCTGACCGGAGGTGCCCTTACCTCGGTATGGGCCGGAGTTTGGGATGATGGCAGCAACAAGCTCGGCCTGGCCGGAATTCATCCGTCGACCGTTCCCGCCGGAATCGTCATCCACCCGGTTGGTTACAAGGAAAACAAGGATGAGGAAATCTGGCGGCTGAAACAGTATGCCAACATCGCGCTTTTCAACCGTCGCGGGCTCGCAAGGCTGACTTCGATCAGCAACTAACCTTCAATCCATGGTATGAGGTCATGGGAAATAGCGCCATGTCATTTATATGGCATGGCGCTAACTTTAACGGGGAGGAATAAAAATGCCTTTAGTCAGATTGTTGAATACGCATATCCAGGGGCAGCCCGGACACGTCTTCAGGGCGTTCGGGCACGATTTCGTTGTCCAATCCGATGGTACGGCAACGGCAAATGTTGACGAGGCTTTCGTGGCCGCTGAAGTTCGTGCCGGTCGCTATGAGGTTATCAAGGACCCAAGCAAAACCGGCCCGGAGGAATTCGCGGA
>QMND01000127.1 GCA_003647605.1 Candidatus Shapirobacteria bacterium
AAATCAGATATATAGGTAAAAAGATAAGAAAGGAAGAAACTAGAGGATGTAGGATAGATTTGAAAATGTTAGCGGAAAAATGTTTTTTGATTAGATACCAAACAATAAAAGAACTTAGATTAACAATTACAGAAGCGATTAAAGTACCGTTAAGGCCAAATTTTAAACTAAGTAAAGGATAAAAAATCCAAGTCAAAACGGTCCACATAATCATCAATTTGGTAGTTACTTTAATTTTACCAACAGCATTAAAGGCATTGGTTAAAGGAGTGGTAATTGAGGCAATAGCAAAATTAAAACAAAAAACATAAAGAGGAATGAGGGCTGGCAACCACTTGGAATATTTAGGAATTAGAAGCATAAAATCTTTGGCCACAACTGAAGTACCAATTAACATAGGAAAGGCAATTAGACCAATGAAATAGGTGCTTTTTTCTAAGACCTGTTTTAACCTAGCTTTGTCTTGTTGGATTCGAGAAAAAGCCGGAAAAGATATTTTCATGACGGCATCCATAATAGACAAAGATAGGCGAGGTGCTTTTTGGCCCCAACTTAAAAAAGCAAAAGACTTTCTGCCAATAATACCGGCCACCATTAAATTAGATAGACGATCTTTGGCTACTGCAATCAAAGAATTAAATTGGTAAGGAATACCAAACTTAAAAAGTTTTTTAGCAGAAGGCCGGTCGAAAGACAAACCAATTGACCAAGGGGAAATGATGTAAATCAGAATTAAGCCAACTAGACTTTTAATAAAAATTGCATAAGCATAAGCATAAGCTCCGAAACCCATAAAGGCTAAAACCACAGCTATAATATAGAACAAAAGATTTTCAACAATATCGACGGTGGAAATTTTTTTGAAGTTTAACTTTCTTTCTAAAAGAATGGAGGGGATAGTTTTAAGCGAAGCCGAGAAAAAAGAAAAGAGAAGAGCGATTAAAATCCACATTTCTTGAGAACCATAGTGTTTGGCGGCACTAATGTGGGGGTAATTAATGGCTATTATGGAAATAGATATAAAAACAATAATTTGTTGAGTAGTAAAGGCGGTTCTTAATTCCTTTTTCTTAACATTTTCTTTTTGTTGAATAAGAGCTGAAACAAAACCTAAGTCGGAAAAATAACCCAAAATAGCGACTGTTTCGGCTACAATACCAAAGAGTCCGACTTCTGTTGGGAGAAGTAAGAAGGTTAAAGCAAAGAAACCAATCGAAGAAATGGCCTGAATGACAAAATTACGAATAGTTAAAAAAAACAAGGAGACAATAGACCTGCGTTTAATTTGATGAATATCGATAGCCATTTTAGTTTCTTTTTTTAATGAGACGGTTGACTTTTAATTTTAATAGTTTTGACAACAGATACGACCAAGCAATCAGAGAAATAATATTGGATAAACTACGAATGGGAGTATTGAAAAGTTTGATATAAATTTGGTGTCTGCCTTTGTCGAGATTTAAAACGATTCGACCCAAATTTTTTTCCCAGCTAATAGGGATACTTTTTCCATTGTCAAAAGCTTTGAAATTAGGAAAATAAAGTCTAGAAACAGTCAATTTAGCTGGTTGTTTCAATTCTAAGTTAAAAAACAACCAATCGGTCCCCTTTTTTTGGCCATAGATTTTATAATCTTGTTGAGGTTGAAGACTGTCTATATAAGCTTTAGCTTGAGATTTGGCAGCGGTGGAAGCGGTTTTAGGTAAATAGTCATAAATACCTGAGGTAATTTGATTTCTCCAAGCCAAACCAGAAAATTTTTGTTGATCGGTTAATGGGCCTGAATGGATGGGGTGAAAATAATTAAAATTAAAAAGAAAAAGAAGGCTGATTAAAACAATACTTAAGTATAGTTGAATACTTCTTTTTTTAAAAAGTTTGACAAAAAATGAAATTGACAGGGAAAAGAAAAAAATAGACAAGTTAAGAAAACGCCAAGGAAACTGAATTTTTTGAATTGGAGAAAAGATTTTCCACAAAAAAATTGACCTTTCATGAGTTAAAAAGGCAGTTAAAAAGGCTGATAAAAAAAAGAAAAGAAAAATAAGAAAGTTTTGTTGTTTTTTTTGATTGAATTTTTTAAGTAGGAAAATGGAAATTATTAGAGTTAATAACGGGATAAACCAATGCAAGTAGCCAACCATGAATGACATCTGGTCGGCTTGTCCCCAGACCGACGGTCCATCTCCCCAAAAGTTACTGATAAAAAGTTGTCTTAAACTGGTAAAGTGGACGGCAAAGTTGTAATAAGATGTAAACATGGAATCGATTTGGACTAAAGAACTTTCGAACAAAACAGGCAGGGTGTAGAAAGAGGCTAGAGCTAAAGCAAAAAGAGGAGAAAGAAGTAGTGATAAAAGTTTTTGTTTGGCTGACCAGATAGATTTAAAATTGCCATATTTTTGGTAAAGACAGAAAATCGACCAAGTGGCCATAAAAGGTGAAAAAATGAGAAGCATAGGGTTGTGAGATAACAACAAACCAACCAGAGATAAACTAAGGAAAAGGAAATATTTGAAAGATTTGTTTTTTTTGACTTCTATCAATTTTTTGACAAAGTAAAAAATAGCTGGAAAAAAGGTAGAAGCCCAAGCTTCGTTCATGGCACCTCGAACATAGATGTCTAGAGCGTGGTAGGGAGCGTAGGTATAGAAAAGTGAGGCTAAAACGGCGGGTATGGGTCCAAATAAACTAGAGGCTAATAAGTAAGAGAAAAGGGCGGTTAGGAAAAAATGGACTATGGCGGTGAGTTTGACTGACCACATAAAAGAAAAGCCTAGAAATCTAAAAAATTGGCCGACTATATATGGTAAGGGAGGGTAAAAATTAAAAAGAGGATAACCATATCCATAACCTAAATCTGGAGTCCAACGACATGGAATTTGACCATCTTGAAAACATTTCTCCATTTCTAACTGACGAATCATTTGCATGTCGTCATGCATGTTGTAATAGCCTGGTTTAAGTAAGGCTATAACGGCAGGTATGGCTAAAAATAGACTGAGGAATAGAAAAAAATGTTTGTGTTTTAATAGTTTCTTAATCACTCTTTTGATTATACTATGTTTAGCTTCTTTTTTTTGGAAACACCAGTCATTGCGAGGAGCGAAGCGACGTGGCAACCTGCCTGCCCGCAGTGTCTATAGTCACAGCTATTGCAGGCGGGTCCCGTGGGAATTTGGCTAATGCTTTATATCTTAATCAACAA
>QMND01000128.1 GCA_003647605.1 Candidatus Shapirobacteria bacterium
AATCTGCACCGTCCCAGTTACTTAAACTCCGCCACAGCACCGAACATGTCTTAACTCAAGCCATGCAACAACTCTTTGGCCAAAAATCTTTTTACATGGCCATGGGTCCAGCCACTGATCAAGGTTTTTATTTTGACTTCGAATCACTGAACGACTTTAAAATTAGCCAAGAAGATTTTCCCAAAATAGAGGCAGAAATGCAAAAAATTATTAACCAAAATCTACCTTTTACCAGAAAAGAAATTAACATAAAAGAAGCCCGTCAACTATTTAAAGATAACCCTTACAAACAAGAATGGTTAGGCAAAATAGGGGATAGGGGAGAAAAAATTTCCATTTACTGGACTGGAGATAAATTCGTCGACCTTTGTGCTGGTCCACATCTAGATTCAACTGGTCAAATCAAAGCTTTCAAATTGATGTCTATTGCCGGAGCTTACTGGCATGGCGACGAAAAAAACAAAATGCTAACTCGCATTTACGGAACCGCCTTCAATTCCCAACCAGAACTAGAACAACATCTCCATAATCTCGAAGAAGCTAAAAAAAGAGATCACCGAAAAATAGGCAAACAACTCGACTTGTTTTCTTTCAGTCCCTATGCCCCTGGTGATGCTTTTTGGCACCCCAAGGGTTACATCATTATGAAAGAACTGGTCAAATATTGGCGCCAAATACATGACAGAGAAGGCTATGTTGAAATCAGAACTCCCGAAATTTTGACCAATGATATCTGGCAAAAATCTGGCCATTTACAAAACTATGCCTCAAAAATATACAAAGTTATCACTCCAGACCAAGACGACTGGAATATGTCCGTCAAGCCCATGAACTGTAACGGTGGCATGTTAGTATATAAAACCAAACAACATTCATACAAAGATTTGCCCATCAGAATGGGAGAGCTAGGCGTTGTCCATCGCCACGAAAGTTCAGGGGAAACACACGGTCTTATGAGAGTTAGAGAATTTACCCAAGACGATGCTCATATATATTGTCGACCCGACCAAATCAAAGATGAACTAAAAAAAATTATGGATCTCTGCTTTAAGGTTTACCAAACCTTTGACTTAAAACTGCACCATTTAGAATTATCTACCAGACCCAAAAAGTCAATTGGTTCCGACGAAATCTGGCAAAAAGCCGAAACCATCATGCGTCAAGTTTTGGTCGAAAAAGGAGTCGATTACCAAATCAACGAGGGTGACGGTGCCTTCTATGGACCCAAATTCGACTTCCACCTTCAAGACAGTATTGGTAGAACCTGGCAATGCTCCACCATCCAATTAGACTTTGCTCAGCCAGAAAATTTTGATCTGGAATACACCGATAGTGATGGTCAAAAGAAAAGACCAATTATGATTCATCGCGTCTTATACGGTTCCCTAGAAAGATTTTTAGGTATTTTGATAGAAAATACGGCCGGAAACTTTCCTGTCTGGCTATCACCAGTCCAAGTCGTTGTCATTCCTATTACCGACAAACAAAATGACTATGCTCAACAAGTTGCTAATCAGCTAAAACAACAGAATATTAGAGTCGAAATAGACAGTCGCTCTGAAAGTATGCAAAATAAAATCAGATTGACCCAACAACAAAAAGTGCCTTATATGCTAATTATCGGCCAAAGAGAAGTTGATTCTAAACAAGTATCAATTCGCCAAAGAGATGGTCAAGATTTGGGAGCTATATCATTGTCGGATTTTATTGAACAAGTTTCAATTCAAATATCCAAAAAATCTCTAAATCTGATACAATAAAATCATTGCGAGCGAAGCGTGGCAATCCCGTCGGGGTAAGCACACAGCCGCCTCACAATATATTAGTTATTAATAAAAACAAAAAACAATTGAAAAGACGAAAATCAAGATATAAACGTTACCATAGAAAATTTTACAAAATTAATCAATATATTACTGCTCCTCAAATTCGTCTGATCGATGAACAAAATAAACAAATAGGCATTCTTTCTTTAGCTGAAGCTAGGCAAAAGTCGCAAGAAACAGGTTTAGATTTAGTCGAAATTGTCGGCAAAGCTCAACCACCGGTTGTCAAACTAATTAATTTTGCCAAATTCAAATATCAAGAAGCCAAAAAAGAAAAAAGCAATAAAAAGGGTGCCAAAGGCGGAGAACTAAAAGAGATTCGCATGAAACCTTTTATCGGCCAAGGAGATTATCAAACCAGATTGAAAAAAGCCCAAAAATTTTTATCAGCTGGAAATAAAGTCAAATTATGTGTAAAATTCCTAGGTCGTCAAATAACCAAGAAAGAGTTTGGTTATCAGTTGGCAGAAAGATTCCAACAGGATCTAGAAGATATTTCTTCTCCTGAAGGAACTCCCAAAATGGCAGGTAAAAGGTTGTTTTTAACTTTAGCTCCTACCAAAAAAAATAAAAATGAAAAAGAAAAGTCGAAAACTAAAAATTAAAAAATCGGTTGGCAACCGTTTTCAAGTTACCAAAACCGGCAAAGTTTTGCGCATGTCTTCTTTTAATCGACATTTAAAGAGGAAAAAAAGTAAAAAGCAACTTCGCCGTCTTAAAGGCAAAAAAGTAGTCAGAGGTCGTTTTGCTATTAAAATTAAAAAGTTATTAGGCAAAAAATAAAATGAGAGTTAAAACAGGTGTAGTTCGCCGTAAAAGGCATAAAAAAATATTAAAACTGGCCAAAGGCCATTGGATGACCCGCCACAAAAACTTTAAAGTTGCCAATCAAGCCGTCATGCACGCTGGTCAATATGCTTTCCACGGTCGTCGTCTTCGTAAAAGAGATATTCGTCGTTTATGGATTGTCCGTATCAATGCCTCTTTGACTCCTTTCAAAATTAAATATTCTAGGTTTATCAAACTTCTAAAAGATAAAAAGGTTGATTTAAATCGCAAAATCTTATCAGAAATCGCTATCAACGATCCTGACACTTTCAAACAAATCGTCAATTTTGTAAAATAAAAACATGAACCGATTAAACCTCTTCTTTAGCTTTGCCTTTTTCTTTAGCAACTAAAATAGGGGAGTGTTTTTAAATTTTAAGCTCCCAAATTGGGAGCTTTTTTAATAACAAAATGGATTTAAAAAAAATATTAAAACAATATCAACAACAGATTTCGGCCATTTCTAGCCCAACACAGCTAGAAAAACTTAGAGTTGAAATTCTAGGTCGCAATGGTATTATCAACCAACTATTTTCTAAAATATCTAAAC
>QMND01000129.1 GCA_003647605.1 Candidatus Shapirobacteria bacterium
CTGGAAGAATATCAAAAAGCAGCTTTAGCAGGGTTTCTGACGAAGCCTATGGATCTTCATGGAATGGGGTTACGAACATTGCTCCTTCCAAAAATGCTGTTTATGATAAGATTGAGAGCCTGGGCGGCGGAAGTGATACCCTGAAGGTTGCGGTGATAGGGGATAGTTTTAGTCAGCCTACCTTCTTTCGTGATACATGGTCTTCCCAGTTTGAAAAGCTGTGCAACGAAATGGGGCTTCCTGTTACGGTAGAGAATTATGCGGTCTGCGGTGCTACATTTGACGAGGCTTTAAACGATCACACGGTGCACGAGTCGGGAACACGGTCTCAGGTTGAACAGGTTATCGCGCATGGGGCAGATTTCGTCTTTGTGATGCTCGGAATTAATGATGCGATATTGGTTGGCGGAAAAACTGCATCCGAGATTATTGATGACGCAGAAGACGTATATGATGCACTTCATGCAGGTTTACCTGATGCTACAATTGTTTATCTTGAAGAGTGGCCACACGGTGCTGGGAGCTTTGTTCCGACATCTCTAACCAACAATCAGTGTCTCCCTTGGAGTCATAAGCTGATTACTTATCAAGGAAAAAGCAATTGTCGTGTAAACAACTCCACATATCTGAATACCAATATCGATAGCACTGAACTTACAAAATATCAAATATTTGGAACAGCTTCTGAAAATATTCGTACCATGTACGATGCCTATCTTACGGTTGATCTTTGGAGGATCACAAAGATGGGGTCTTGTACCGACCACATAGGACATGTAGATACCTTTGGTCATATGATGATCGCCCATTATGTTCTCAGATGGTTCAAAGATAATAATGGTGTAGATAATAAGGTTCTTGACGTTGGCCTCTGGGATGATCCTGATGATTCTCACTTGATAGATCCTGACGATCTATATGTAGAGGTTGTAGCTAGAAGCGAAGAGGCTGCCAGGGTTGGACGTTATCTGGGGATTGATCTATTTGCTCGTGCCGAGGGGTGGTTCTATGAACAGCGTCACTGGAGACCCTATATCGGTCCACCCGAGCTAGCAAGTGCATGCTGGCCCTTCACTATTACGATGGATAATTGTCATCCTGGGCGACCAATATGGTTAGCATGGGATACTAACAATTTTATCGATGCCAACAAGGAAACCACTGACTTTGGTGATTTTAAACATGTTTGGGTTGGAGCTGAAACCCTGACGGATTATGACTGGAGCCCCGGAACTAAAAATCTTGCCTATGCCGTAGAGTTAGCAGATGGCACGTTCGATGTTTATACGGTTCCGATCGAGTTAACTCTTGACCCGACCCTTTCTCATGTGCGTGCTGCGCAAAGTGATACACTGACAGCTCCGCACGATACATACACTCTCATTCCTTACTCGGCTGAAGAGTATGATACGCTTGGCGAATTTTTAAATGGAAGGTTTACTGCCGGTAGCCCTGGATACTACGATATCAAGGCGAGCCTTTGCACGGCATATGCCCATTACTTATATGTTGGCGACTATGTAATGCTCATGATATATAAAAATGGTACTGCTGTAGCGAGAACCTTTGATTACAATAAGGTTGAAATAAGTCAGCACGTGTGTATCAATTGCGCAACCACGGTTCAGCTGGACAAGAATGACTATATTGAGCTTTATGTTTATGTTTATCATTCTGGCGGTATGTATTTTGATAACACCTGGGGCTGCACTGTTATGAGCATTGATCGGCTTCCAATGTAGGACAATGTTAGTAAAAACGGAACATAAGCAAATCACAGGCAAAGAGCCTGAGCCGATACAAGGTCGGTCTGGATTTAAGGGAACCACGCCAATCCGTTGTACCCAGGATGGCGAGCTCTTGGTTTATCAGGTTAACACTGATAGCCAGCCAGGGAAAGTCGGCCATGGCCTCAATCGCAAGAATAAAGATGGCGTCCTGATCCTGGGTGATGATGGTCGCTACTTGCGTAATCTTCGCGTCGACCCTGATGGTACACTGGTTACTCGTATTGAGAAACCTGAGATGCCTTCGGTCTTGAGCGTACAGGGTACGGTTCGGATTGAGAATAAGAAGCTAGATATCAACCCTGTCACGGTGACAAACATCCCCACAGAGATGAGGATAGCACAAGAGTTTCTACAGGTTAAGCAAGTCCAGCACCAGGTGGAGGTTATCCCCGTATCGCACTGCGGGCATGAGTCAGTGATCGTGGAGGGGCCTTGCCTGGTTCGGTCGACCTTTTTGGTAGCTCCACATCCTGTGGATATGCAGATTCAGGGAATCACGGGGGTAATGCACCTCAAAGAATTCAGGATGGAAGCCCCCTTCCCTTTAACATTTAAGGCTGAGGAACTTAGGCTGATTACGAAAGAGTGGGTCTCGGTTGGTGGATACGTGATCTGCGAAAGGGGCGACAGTGGTGAAAATGGATGATTCGTCTGGTGCGATGGTATTAAATGTTATGCCTGAGGTGAGTCTGGATGCAGGAACGGCTACCATGATAGTTGGGCCCAATGCTGGTCGCTTACGCTTAACGATCGCAAACTTGGCAATCAATACTCAGACCTTTCGGATTGGAGATGTAACTGTATCAGCATTTACTGGGGCAGAGCTTAAGCCTGGTGAGCTGATTGAGATTGAAACAACTGTCGAGATTTATGGCTATAACCCTGGTAATAACCCTGAGTCCGTCTTTGTTATGTGGACTGAAGAGGAGTGAGAAGAAGCAGTGAAGATTAAAAAAGGTGAAGTTTGGTTACGGATGGAGTTTGAGGCACAACTTCGGGCAGCTTTAAAAGAGAATCATGTGGTTGACCTTAACACCCTTCCCGATTTCCCGGGGAGAGATATAGTAATCAAGAATATGCTGCTTCGAGATGAGCTTGACCAGGCAACAGAATCTGATATCGCGATTCAAGAAGAAATTGATCGGGTTCGCCAAGAAAAAAAGATGGAAGAAGAAAGAAGGCGCAAAGAACTCGAAGCTGAGGAAGAAGAGCTCTTACAACTGATAGCCAGATAAGATGAGCAGAATAGTTGAGAAGGTTCGGCGCCTCGAAGCGATCATTAAAAGGCAGTCGAAGAAACTGCACAGTCAATCACTCAAGATAGAAGAACAGGCACGGAAGATAGAAGAACTGAATGAGCAGACTAAGGAACGTAGAGAAGGCTCTGTTTGAGCGCATCTGGAA
>QMND01000130.1 GCA_003647605.1 Candidatus Shapirobacteria bacterium
AATAAAAACCAACCAGTAATCGACGAAGTGCTGAAAAACTATAAAAAACAATTCCTTAATTGTATTGAGGATTATGTAAGTCCTATAAATTCTACGATTAGTTTTATTAAAAATTACAATGGTCATCAAAAAATTGTACTTGCTTCAATGAATACCAAAGATATCATTTTCAAGGTCTTAAAGAAATTTTCAATGATAGATAAATTTGATTTAATTTTGTCAAGAGACGATGTTGCACATCACAAACCCGATCCTGAAATATACACAAAAGCATCTCAAGAACTTAATTTACCACCAGAAGAATGCTCAGTAATTGAAGATAGTGTCGTAGGTGCAAGCGCTGCCATTGGTGCAGGCATGAAATGTTATGTTTTGTTAAACACTTTTAATAAAAAGGTACAGTTTTTGAATGTGAACATCGAAGCTTTTATCAGAACTAGGAAAGATCTTGATAAACATTTTCGAACCTAAATTACCCTATTTTTGTCTTAAGCAACTTTCCAATATGTCCTTCTGGATGATATTTAAGAAAACTGGTTAACTCAAAACCTTTTGTCAGCCGACACGCAGAGATAAGAGCATCTCCTAAAGCCATCGCCACGGTGGTGCTTGTGGTTGGGACGTAGTAAAGCTGGCTGTCTTTTTTCCTCGTTTCCCTTGAAATGTGGGTAAACAGCTTAATGTCAACATATTGACATATTTTTGAATTTTTTTGTGAAGTTATAGCAATTATCTCATTATCCAAATTTAGATCCTTCACATGTTTTAAAAAAGTGATTATTTCTGGTGTTTCTCCACTGTTAGAAATTATAATTAAAATATCATGTTTTTTTATCATACCTAAATCTCCATGTAGCGCTTCCACTGGGTGTATATAACAACTAAAAGTTCCAGTACTAGACATGGTTGAAGCTAATTTTCTTGCTATTATTCCAGACTTTCCCATTCCTGAAAAAATTATTTTTCCATTAATATTAATTATTAGGTTTACAGCTTTTACAAAAGAAATACCTAAATTTGCACGAGTATATGCAATTCCTTCTGTCGCGGACATTAATACGTCCTTACCAATTTCTAAAATTTTATCTTTTGGAAATTTATTTTTCATTATTCTTTACAATTGAATCTATTTTAATCAACTCCTTTAACAATGACCTCAAATCTTTTAGATATAACGAGTTGAGCCCATCTACTGGCGCCAAATCAGGTTTATCATGAACCTCCATAAAAATCCCTGATACCCCAACAGCCGTCGCGGCCCTAGCCAAGGGAGGGATTAAAGACCTGTCTCCACCAGAAATATGTGCGAGAGATGAGGGAAACTGAACAGTGTGAGATGCATCAAACATTATTGGAAAGCCAGTTTTTTTCATGATTACTAGCCCTCGCATGTCTGCTATTATATCGTTATACCCGAATGTTGATCCCCTGTCTGTTATTAACACATTTTTATTCCCTGTAAAAAGCACTTTGTCTATTAAGTTTTGGATATCGTGTGGAGCAACAAATTGTCCTTTTTTAATATTAACTGTTTTGTTCGTTTTACCTGCAGCTATTAGAATATCTGTTTGGCGACTCAACAAGGCAGGAATTTGAATTAAGTCAACAACTTTTCCCATTGATTGTGCTTCTTGGGGAGAATGTATATCTGTGGTAACTGGAATATTGAGAGTATTCCTTATTATTTTCAATATCCTTTTCCCTTGCTTTATTCCTACTCCCCTGAATGACTTCACCGAAGTTCTGTTTGCTTTATCATACGATGCTTTAAAAATATAATTTATATTCAACGAATGTGTGATTTCGCTAATTGATCTTGCCATGAACAAAGCATGATCAACTGACTCTATAGAATCAGGACCAGCAATCAATGTAAATGGCAAATCGTTGCCTATCTTGATATCCTTAACAAAAATATGTTTTTGAATCATGTTTAAATTAGAATATTATACCTAACCTTGGAATTTTTTACAATGTTTTTACAATGTTTTACAATGTTCTTAAAAAGTTCTTTTATAAATATAAAAAATCTTTTGATGGCTATTCGGGAAGAGAGATCTCTATTTCTGGATAAAACTTTGAACACACCTCAAACAAACACGGCCTTTTATATAAATTTAAATTTGAGAATTTATCAATAAATTTGTTAATGATACTAGTAATATCATTTTTATGTCTAGAAAAAGAATGAGACTTTAACACTTTGAATAAAGTGATGTGAGGAATAAAATTGTACGAGTTATCAACGATATCGTCTCTTCTGTATGTGATTCTTAGAGACTCGTTAATTTCCGTTAATAAACCATCCTCCTTTGTGGTTAAATATGCCAATATATCGGAAGTGGCATCTTTAAAAAAACTAAGTTTGTTAAGAGAAAGGTGTCTGTTGATTTTTCCTTGGCTTATTTTCTGTATAGTTTTTGGAATCATCTCTCGTTCATTGGGGGTAAGTTTTTTCTCGAGATAATACAAAGACACGTGCAACGAATGGATATTTGCTAGTTGAATTATTGAACTAATATCGTTTTTGAATAAATAAGTTTGCAAATCAACAAACAAAGGAACAAAGGGGGATGCTTTTAGTTTAATCCCAATAAAGTGAGAGGTTGTATATTGTTTATTGTGCTTCATAAATGTTTATCTTTCTAACAAGACTATATATTGCATTGTTAAGTCTATTTATTGCTTCGGGGATATCGTCTTTGTTTATTTGGCTAAAAGAAAGTCTCATAAAGTTGTGAACATCGTTATCTACATAATAAATTGACCCAGGTACATAAGTAATACCAAAATCAGAAAAATGATCTATCAATTTAGTGGTGTTTATTTTTTTATTGAATTTAAGCCAGAGATAAAAACCACCAAAAAAGGGCGAGATATGAACATGTTTTGACATTTCTGTTTTGTTTATTGCATCAAAGATTGTTTTTTTCTTAATGCCAATTTTCTTTTGATAATAAGAAATTGTTTTGTCTATTGTTTTGTTTTTGAATGCATAAAGAGTTATTGCTTGAGATAGAAGATTGGCGCTTGAAGTTGTGTATTTTTGAATTCTTGTTATTTCTTTCGATAATTTCTTGTTGGTTACTAAAAAACCAATTCTTAAGCCTGGATACAATAGTTTTGATAAGGAAGTAATGAAAACTGTATTTTCTTTTTTACTATCTAGATTAATTATGTTTTTGGGTAATTG
>QMND01000131.1 GCA_003647605.1 Candidatus Shapirobacteria bacterium
ATATTAATGTATGCAATTTGTTTTAAGGAGAAAAAAATGGACGAAATTTTAGTAAACACAAGCAGCGTAGCCAAATTCTGTGGTTGTTCGGTACGTACAATTAGACGAGCGATTGAAAAAAACGAAATGCCACAACCATTTCAGACGGGGGATGGCAAAAGACCAAACAAAACGTGGCTAAAAAAAGACTTAGAGTTTTTCCGAGATACAATCATAAAAAGAAAAAAACACACGCCAAAAAAATATTTATGAAAAGTGTCCTATTTTGGGGAACAAGTGTCCTTTTTTTGAAAAAAAAACGGCTATGAAAATCAACCATCCATAAAAAGCATACTTGTCCTGCAATCTGTGTGGCTTGATTTTAATACTATACAGAAAAAGTGTCTATTTTTTTGTATAGTACTCTTATTTAAGTATAACCCCACGACGCTTGATTTTACTACTACACAGTAATATCCTAAAATATTTGTGTAAAAAGTGTCTATTTTTTTGTACAGTTCTCTTATTTAGGTGTAACCTCTACAACGCTTGATTTTACTACTACATAGTAATATCCTAAATATTTGTGTGAAAAGTGTCTTTTTTTTTGTACAGTTTTTTGGATTTTATAGGGACAAAGTTATATTCACTCCATCTGGTTAATATTCATAAGTTGTTATAAAACAACCGCTTATTATAACTTTCCGTTTTTGGGAAACTTTGGCATGATGCTTGCTACTATAATATAGCGTATTAAAAAAACCAAACCAAAAACAAGAAAGGAGAAAAAAATGGAAATTTACATGCTCTGGGGAAAAAAGAAAAATGAGAAACCGGAAGCTCTGGAAATGGTTTCTTCTAAAAAACATCTAGAATATCTGGAAGAAAAAAAAGAAGAGTGGCGCGAAGAGGATTATAATGATTTTCGCACCATCACGGCGAAAATGGACTCCGAAAAAATCGAGCAGGCGTTTGCGCCAATCTCCTGCGAAATAATAATATAATTTTAACAGGAAAAGGAGAAAATCATGAAATTTACCAGCGAATACATCAAAAAAGCATGGATCATACGGCGAAAAGCCGCAGAAGATTGGGAGTGTGGTGTTATGGAAATATCGTGGAAACACTGCTTAGAGATGGCTGGCGAAAAAAAAGAAAAAGCAACAAAAGAAGGTAGTAAAATATATACACATAATAGGACCGTAATGACACAACCAATATTAGATTTAGACAACGTATATTTTTCCGCCGCCGCATGGGGAGTGCCAGCCAACAGTTTTAACGGCTTTTGGTTTGTTGTTTCCCGCCCCGCCCCGGGCGATGAAAACGTAACTACCGCAATGTTGGACGCAGTACGTAAACACCGCACTGCTGCAGAAAATTTACAAAAAGAAGAAAGAAAAGAAGAAAAAAAAGTAGTGCTTAATTTTAAAAAGACCACAAACCAACCGTGCCCCCGCGGTCACACATGGTGTTGTGGGGATTGTAAATAGTTTCTATAGTCTTTTAATACCTGCTGCAAATGCGGCGGGAGGGAGGAAAAAATCATGATAAGCGAATTTGATCTGTACAATTCATCAAACAACGACTTGGCAAAAATGTCAGATTGGATTACAGTACCACATACTGACACCTGCGGGTCTTGTGGAACTGGATTTTTGGAGTGCGAAAGATGTATCGCAGAACGAGCAATTGTCGAGCTTAGCGACCGACTAATCGTTGATGACATCGTGCTCCACAAAGACCGTAATCCCTGGGTGGAATTGCGCGAAAAATGTTTGGTAGAACTAGAAAAAGATGAAGAACAGGAGGAAAAAATCATGATAAACGAATTTGATTTGTACAATTCATCAAACAACGACTTGGCAAAAATGTCTGATGGGATTACAGTACCACACAGTAAATTGTGCGAACCCCGAACTGGATTTTTGAGGTGCGAAAGATGTATCGCAGAACGAGCAATTGTCGAGCTTAGCGACCGACTGATCGAAGGTGGTGGCTCATACCGATAAAATTACGCGAGAAATGTCTCGCAGAACTAAAAAACGTTTAAATCTTTAAATCTTTAACACCCGCCGCACGGTGCGGCGGGAGGAGAAAAAAATCATGATAAGTGTAAATTGGACAGATCAAGTAATTGTATTTACGACGTCAGAAAAAAAAGCTTTAAAACTTGCTAATGCTTATGATACTGGTATAATAGATTATGGCAACGTCTGTGTGTCAAATTATGGAACAACCACCGCACTGGTTGACAAAAAAACGGGAAAAAAACAATTATATCTAGTCGATTGTGGTGTTGTACGCCTGCTATGTAAAAATGAATATTGGGATATTTGCAAGTAATAATTTTAACCCGCCGAAGGCGGGGGCAACACGGAGAAAATCATGTACGATAATATGTTTGAAACATTAGACAACGAGATTAGCGATATGCTCGCAGACATTGGCGAACATGAATTATATGAGATATGGCGACATGGAGAAAACTTTACGCCGCCAGACCCAGAAATGGTAGAGTTGTGGTATACGCCATCCGACAGCGATTTAGATCCAGATAAAAATCAAGGACGGGCAATTTCGATGTGGTTTGATGAAATAATCTTACCAGAACTGCGAAAAAGAGAAGCGGAAGCGGAATATGGAGTATGAGTATTATCATCTGTTTTCACCCCCTTCATTTATTGAGGGGATGTGTAGAACGTTGGACATTGGTGGAAAATTTGCCAGTTACAATTATGACAGGACACCAGAAGATGCAGACATGGCTGCTATATATAGCGATTGGTTAGCGATAGGAAAAGATTTACAAAGAGTAGTTGGTAATGGGCAAGAAAAAAATAAGTAAAGAAAATCCAGCAAAAAGACTGTGTTAGCTTTTAACCCCCGCCCGTAAGCGGGGGAGAAAAAATTATGAAATTAAGAATTTATAAGAAAAAAAGGGATTTTTAAAAAACTAAATAATTTTTAAAAAAATAGGCAATAAATGTTTAGATATAATTGCTCTTAAAAAATTTGTAACTTTTTCCAAAAAATAGTTAGAAAGTTCAACTTTTAAAGCATCGACCGTGTCTGAAATTGAAGCTTCTACTGCTTTAATAATTTCTAAAGCAATATCTTTTTGAGTTTCATCTTCCACAAGAAAAATAAGTTTTGCTTTTGCCCACTTTTTTAATAACGGAGTTATTTTTTCTTTTCCCATCTCCCAGA
>QMND01000132.1 GCA_003647605.1 Candidatus Shapirobacteria bacterium
TACAGTTTGTAGTTTTTGCATTTGGACCGCAAAAGAACTTAGCTTTTCTTGGATTATCACTTTTTCCACGGTAGCTATGTCTTCCTCGGTGTGTACAGCTGTGAATCTTAAAGCGTCGGCCAATGAATCTAAGGTTATATCGGCGTCCATGAAAACAACTGATAGGGCGGCGGCTACTCTAAGAACCTTAATCTTTCGTCTATCGCTTATCTCTATGCCGTTATTTTTCAATGCCGATAATGCCGAAATGTACTTGTTCTTAAGTTTCTGGTTTCCTCTTATGTTTTGAAATCGTATATTCACTATTTTTTGTAGTTCCTTAACTTCCTTAGTTGTCAAAATTGGTTCTATATTATTATTTTCTAAGGATATCCCCGCGTCTATAAGCTCATTCCATACGTCCATCCCTACATTTCTGACAAAACACCTAATTGTTAGACGGTCATAAAATGCTTGGTCCTCGGAATCGGTAGAAATCTCATTACTCGCGGTATAGAATCCAAGTAAATCTAACTTGACATAACCGTTACCATTCATAAATCGCTTGTTTAGGATTATGTCTAATAAGATGTTTCTTATAGCTGAGGACGCTTTAAATATTTCGTCCAAAAACGCTATATGAGCCCACGGTAATCGGTATTCCGTAATCCTTTTATATTGGCCTTGGCGTAACGCTATTACGTCTATCGGCCCGAGGATTTCCTCGGGCTCAGTAAATTTCGTTAAAAGGTAATAAAAGTAGTTGGCGTTTATGGATTTTGCTACTCGCTCAATTATTGCCGTCTTAGCGGTCCCGGGCGTGCCACATAAAAAAACGGGCTCACCCGAAAATAAGCCCGCCAAGACGGCGGAAACCTCGGCGTCCTTCTGGACGAAAGACGCCGTGAGACTTTTTCTTAAAGCCAGAACTTTATCAATTATTTCCATTTTTATACACCTCACATAAACTTTTGTTTTCATTATTAATAAATTTTTCCTTTTAGGAAATATAAATCTATAAAGAAAAAATAAAAAATTATAATTCTTTTAGTTCTTTTTCCAAATCTTTTATTCTCTTTTCCAATTCCGCTAATCGTCTCTCGGCCCTCTTTAGCTTTTCCGCTTCCTCGATTTCCTCGGCTATTTTCTGTTCTAATAGTTCCTTGGATTCTTTCAATTCGGTTATGTATTCCGCTAACCAAGTTCTCAATGTATGCCTTGGGATTTGTATCTCTACAAATTCCACTATACGATTTCTCTTGGTCATCTCGTTTAATCGCTTTACTATCGCATTGAAACCCGATATGTGCTTGTCGCTTGGATTGGATACCAATATCCATCCTAATCGTGAGTTCCAAGCTATTTTTTTGAGGATTGCGTAAAACATAGACCTTAAGGTCCTAAAGGTATTTGGGTCATGTTTCAATTCGATTTTTTCCACGCCGTCTTTATAAGTTCTTTTGCTACCTATGTACTCAGTTGGTAATCTAAAAGTCACTATCGTTACTTGTTTGAATCTATTTCTCATTACAGTTTCCCGTATTTTTTGCTTTTCTTCCTCGGTTATGATTTCCTTAATTTCCTCGATTTCCTCGGCTACTTCCTCGGGCGTGGCCTCCTCGGCCATCATTTCCAAGGCCTTTTTTATTAGGAATTGAACATAACGATTTTTTCCTCGTGGAACTTGGGCCACGCCGTATTGTAACAATAAGTTTAGCATTTCCTCATTTTCATATCGCTTTTCGCCTATGGTTATGTGATTATTTTCTTTACAAACAATTAGGCCCTTTAGTTTTCCATTTGTATAGCGGTAAAGAACAAAATATCTAACTGTGTGTTTATGCGATGATTGGTCATCACACACTATATAAAATTCCCCCTCTTGGGGGACGAAATAAAAGTTTGTAACATCGGTCTTATTTAAATCCTCTAAAAACTTTAACCTACCGTCTTTTAGGACGCGGGCCACCCACCCGCGTCCCGTTTTGGGGTTTCTACAAACCGAGACTTTTACAACATTTTCACCCATTTTTATACACCTCACACAGCTGTAACTTATTATCAATTATAATATACCTTAACTTATATTTAAACTTTTTCCTTTACGGAAGGGTATTACCGTAATTCTAACTGTATTGTAAAAATTGGAAAAATAACTTATTTTGAAATGATTGCAAAATCGCAAATCCGATTTTAAAAATTATAAAAACAAAAACTTGTGAATTTGTGAATTTGTTAAAAGTAGGTTTCGGGCCATTTTTTTTCTTTAGGGTCCCCTTTTGTTATTTCCTTACAGCTGTAAATAATAACCTATGGCTTGTGTAATCCTTAACCGCCTCATTCGCGATATATAAGGCCATAACCGTATCGTCATGTTCACCAATCCCTTGGACCTTTCCCTCTCTAAACCCGAATGCCTGAAGTTCCCTAACTAACACTTGTGTCTTTTCCACGCTATTATCGTCACCGCGAGGAATCTTGATTTTGCGATTCTCAAAAAGTACCCTAAGACCCGGGACGCCTTCCTCTAAATGCGATTTCTTCCGCCCCGTCACGAATTCGCGGATTGGCATATCCGTTAAATCGCGGGCCATATCGGCTATTACTTTTTGGAATTGGTTACTTTCGATGTAGATATAAATCGGGTGATATCTAAGGTTTAGCTCTCTTAGTTTCTCTAATTGCTGATTGTACTTAAGGCCCTTTTCTCTAAAAAGGTCTAAGATGTATCTATTACCGTATTCGTCTAAGCCTAACGTAAGGAAAACCGTAAAATCCGCTTCCGCTGTGGCCGATATCGCTAAATCCACGCCGATAAATACTTTTAGCGGTTTTCTATAATGGCCCTCGGGCGTCAATGCGTGAGTTCTCTCGATGTGTTCCCTTACTTTTTCCTCACTATAAAAAGACATTCCGCAAATCTTACAATCGTAAGTGGGGTCATAGAATGGGACGAGACGCGAGGACGGGTCAAAACAATTCGATACTAAACTAAATGGGAATAGTGAACTTGACTCGTCCACGGGCATACATTGGTATTCTTGGTCAAAAGCTAACGTCCCGATTTCCGCCCGCCTTTCCATTAATCTATCCCATGAATAATATTCTGGCCATAATACCTTTTTTGTATCCCAATCTAAAACCGCTTGGTAGTGTTTGCTGTGATACTGTGGATTCTTTAAAGTATCCATTAGGATATCGTCAAA
>QMND01000133.1 GCA_003647605.1 Candidatus Shapirobacteria bacterium
AGTAAAATCTTAAAAACAAAAACAATCTCTTGAACTAATTCTGATATTGAAATCAGAACAGCGTTTTGTAAGATTTAGATTAAATTTTAGACTATCCACCTTATATTTCTTTGCTCTTTGTTATTATTGGTTTATTCTCTTAATTTGACTTAAGTTTATCAGGGTTATACTCAGAGTTATCCCGATACATAGCGTAAAGGATTTTCATCAAATCAGCAGCTAAAATTACCTTTGTCTCTCTATGCTTTCTATTTTTAACCTTGAGTTGCTTATAGCGGGCTTTAATCTCGGGATTATGAAGCATACAACTGCCAGCAGCCAAGAACATTGTTTCTCTACCGTATTTGGCGCCTGACTTAGAAATACGTTTACCCTCACCTTTACCTCTTCCCGATTGAGCAATTGAGGGATCTAAGCCAAAGAAGGCAAGGGCATCATTGGCATTGGCAAACTTATCTGGTGAACTCAACTCTGAGACATAACTGGCAGCACTTATACTACCTAATCCTTTAAGTGTGCTAAACCTCTGAGGCACCATAGACAATAAAGGTTCAATCTGTTCTTTCTCAAGATTTGATAGCAAGCTCTCTAATTGGCGATAGAGAAGGGTTAATGCCTTTATAGCCGAGGAAAATCCTAATTTACCTTCTCTTATGCCAAAGGAGGTTTTTGCCTTAGACTTAAGCCGGACAGCAAAATCTCGCTTTAACTTACCTTTACTTGCTTTAGATAAGAGATTGCTTAATTTATCAACTCTGGTGTTAGCAATTATCTCTGGATGAATAAGTTCTTTAGAGCATAAACTAAGTAAGGTATTCTTTGAGCTTTTAGGTAAAACCTCGTTTAACTCAGGAAATACCTGGAACAGATATACCTATATACGATTAGAGATCATTGCCTTGATATCCAGCAAGAACTTATATAACCGAGTTAGTTCTCTTAAAAAAACAGAGGTTCTTTAACTAACTCAGTCTTGTGTGCTCTGCCTTGCTTATATAAGTCGCAGATGACCTTGGCATCCAGGTATAATTATCGGCAACTTCTCTACTGCCGATATAAGGAATCAATAGTGTCTGTCTTTATCTTGCGCATCAGGGTTCTGCGTAGGTTCTTTGTCTGGTAGCTATTAACTGTTTGTGCCTCTGCACCAAATCTTTTTAAGAAACTGAGGATTGGTCTCCAGAAGACATTGGTTGATTCAATGACAAAAACTGGCTTTGTTCCCAAGTCATAAGCAAGACCATAAGCTTTACCAATAAGAAGTTTAGTTTCAGTCTCAGAGCAGTTCTCGATAGAAAGTTTTGAAAGAATCTCATCCTTGTCTGGATGAGTAATGCAAATACCCAACGAATCTTTATGCGGGTCAATACCGACAACTAATCTGTTCATTGAAATCACCTCTTTAATTGAGAAAGAGCAAAGGAATAAGGTGATAACCTTGTAAGGGCAAGAAAGAAGCCTGTCCCGAAACTTCGGGAAAGGATAGCCCATATTCTTGTGTTTGCCCTTAACACACAAGAATAGATGATTTGGTTCTGCTTATTCTGCAACCTTGTATTTTATATGCCTTCCAAGAGGCAATTTCCTTATTTGCAGTTTACCTGCCTGCCGCAGGCAGGGAAGCTAAAGCAAATCTATCGGGCAAACTAAAATTTTTGCTCTCAAAGAGCAAGGTTAAAATATACCCTTGGCTATCACCTTAAGAATATAAGATATTGTAAAAATAATCAACCAACAGGGCAAGGGAGATGAAGCAATCTCCATTATGTCTTTAAACAAGACAGGCGAAATGCTGCTTTTGCTCCCTCACCCAGAATTACAAAGTATAATTATCAGCAACTTCTCTATTGCTGATATAATGAACTGGAAGGTGTATTATAGACAACCTAAATTAGGGGTAAGTCTATAATACAAGGGTAAATGTTAAAAATAAATATCAAGAGAGGCAAGATAAGAATAATCAAAATTTTGGGTTTCGTTTTTCTTTTAGGAATTCTCAAAGGAATTAGTTTAGCATCAGCTTACGATTTAAATTTCTTGGAGGGTTTTAGAGGTATTAAATGGGGAGAAAGTGCAGAAAAAATCAAAAATTTGAAAAAAGTAGAAAAAGGAGATTTTGATTGGTACGTAAAAGAAACAGATGAATTAAAAATAAGTAATGTGGAATTAGAAGCAATAAATTATGGATTTTATAAGGACAAATTTTGCTATCTACTAATTATTATTAAAGATAAAGCAAATTATGAAGTTTTTAAAAAATTGCTTTTTGAAAAATTCGGAGAGGGAGAAGCTGCTCCTTTAGGAAAAGTTTGGGATTGGTTCTTAGGTAAACAAGAAGGAATAAAAATAGAGGAAGAATTTAAGGAATTAGAAAATGTGTTTGGGGCTAATATATGGATGAGATAAGAATTCGACGAAGAAAAAGAGAAAGGCAATTTGTATATTCAAAATTTAGAAACGATGATGCAGAAAGTGGAAGATGAGGGAAAAAGAATAAAAGAGAGGTTTTAAAATATTTGTTTGGTATAAATGCAGAAACCACTAAAAATAACTGTTGTTATTATTGCTTTACTTGTTTGCTTTCCTCTAATTATGTTAGCTTTGGGAGTTTTATCTTCTTTTTTCTCTATTCAGATTGAAACTCCCAGAGAAAAGGTTCAGAAGATTATTGAGGAAGCGAGAGATAAGAAAGACATTGAGTTGTGTTATAAGATTCGGGGGCGATCGAACTCCGTAGAGATGGGAGAGTGTATAACTAATTTAGCAATAGAGATGAGAAATGAAGACCTGTGCGAGAAAATTCCTTGGGCCCAACAATGGTATGGAGAGATAAAAGAAGCCTGCTATAAAGATGTGGCTAAATCGTTAAATAATCCTTCTATTTGTGAGAAGAGTGGAAGTTATAAAGACTATTGCTATTTTGACATTGCTACTAAAACTAATAAGATAGAGGTATGCAAGAGAATGTCGGATTTCCTCTTTCGAAAAAACTGTATTTATAAAGTCGCTATAAATACTTTGAATGTAAAATTATGTGAGCAGGTAAATAAAATAGACAGAAAGGATTGTATAAAAGAAGTAAAGGAAGGGATACGAGGAGAGGAGGCGAAAAGGTTTCCGCCAGACACTAAACCGGATTTAATTATTTCAAATATAAAAATTCCCAC
>QMND01000134.1 GCA_003647605.1 Candidatus Shapirobacteria bacterium
GAAATATCCTGAACAGCCTCATAAACCGATCTTTATCACTCAAGTATGTTTCCATCAAACACTCGGCACCATAACAACCCGCGGGGGCTTCCATAGCAACATGATATGGGCCACCTAAAAACAATATCGCTGTTTCCATGTTCCGATTTTGCAGAACAGGATCTTCCAGATCATAAGATGTCATATATGCAGCCGCATATTCGTAATCGCCAATTTTTACTTTTTCTACAATTTTTTTCCCGGGATGGTACTCGTCAAACTCATTTGCTCCGTGCGCATATGAAAAAACCACCAACGCGTCAAACTGTTTCTGGCTTAGATATAACACCTCCATGAAAGCATTGTACACAGCTCTTTCAAAAGTGGGAAGAATATGCAAATGGAATCGATTTATCGCATACTTTTTCAGTTCAGAATAGGTTGACATATCGTTTATTTGTCTTTCAATGATACCTTTCTTGCCCCCAGAAAGATCTGCACAGTCCCTATCTTTAGCAATCAGTTCACCAACACCAAAAGTGCAGTTACCCCTCCCGTCATCATGAAACCCTGGATACCACGAAGGGCCTGTTTCCAGAGAAAACAACATATCCTTTCCTTGTTCACTCATATATTTTGGTTTATAACCAAGTGTAATCGGTATGTAGACTGGAAATTTTGGTATTTTCCATCCACAACAATTCGCCATACACCATCTACTTATTGCACTATCTGGGCGGAAATGCGCACAGTTCTCACAAGGGAATAAACCCGTTGGATCTTTGAACTTGACAGGGTTGCTATATCCATATAACCAGTCGTGATACGACATGGGTATAGTATGCTCCCCGCCCCACGTGTCGCGGCTGGTAAATCGGCCCAATGCAGAATTCAAGTATCTTGCTCTAAGAAATGTTAACCCCGTTGTGTCCTTACATTAAGTTAACCCCCTTTTAGCCCTTTTCAAGGCAAGCCTCCCGATGATACGCTGGTTTCGAAACCGGTCAAGGTTCGATCCAAATCTATCACCAGGAGGCTTTTCCATGTTACCAGAAATCACTGCTTTCCAGAAATGGCTGCGTCTTAAAGCACCCTACTCCAGCACCCATATTCACTATGCAAGCGACTTGAAGATCTTCTTCAGATGGGCGGAAAAACCATTCCGAGAAGTCACTCTTCTGGATGTTGACGCGTTCATCGAATATTGCCAGGAAGAAGGCTTTGCAAACGCCACAATCAACAGGCGCCTGGCCTCTATTCGATCTTTCTATAACTACCTGATGATGATGGATCCAACAGCCCCGATCAACCCCATACGGACCAGAAGGCATTTCGTTCGACTGGGACAGAAGCTCCCCAGGGATGTTCAGGACAGCGACCTGGAGCTGCTTTTTTCCGAGATCCAGGATCCTCGAGACAGATCTATGTTTCTATTGATGTTAAGGTGCGGTTTGCGTGTTGGAGAAGTCCGCAATCTATCCATGTTCGACCTGTACCTGCACTCCATTCCACCCGGCTTACCCAGGATCTGGCTTCAGGGTAAGGGCGGTGTTGAGCGTGTTGTCTATCTCTCTCACCAGGCCAATCAATCCCTGCAAAACTGGCTGGACATTCGGCCCTATTCCGATGACCAGGCCGTCTTTCTAAATCGCTTTGGCAGGCGCCTGACGGTGACCGGTATTCAGGACCGAATCTCAAAATACTGCTATCAGGCTGGGCTCTGGATCACCTGCCATCAGTTGCGGCACACCTTTGGCCGCCATCTAGTGGAAGCTCGTGTTCCAGTGACAACTATCCAGAAATTGATGGGCCATGCAAGGCTGCGAACAACTCAAACCTATCTGCATATCTCTGATGGCCAGGTCCAGGCTGACTATGAAGCAGCCATGGAAGAAGTCATGGAACGTATTTCTCTGGAAGGAGGACCACAATGAGCGAGAAGACGAGGCAGCGCGCCTTCCACTTTAAGAATATCATACCTCCCGACCCGGAAGCAGTCCCTTTTGGAGAATGGCCTGTGCCCAACAGAAATTTCTACAAAGCCTTCCGGCGCTGGCTGCAGAAAGGCGGCTACAGCGAGAATTCCGTCAATCTCTACAGTGTTGCCGCAAGGACAGCCCTGGGATATCTCCCGGGGCTATACTGGCAAATCGATCCAGAAAAAGATCTAGAAAAGGTCAAAAAGCGCATCGCGGAAAGAGGGCTGAGTGAAAGCACGCAGCATGAATATCACAAGGGGTTACTCAAGCTGGCTGAATATTTTCGCCACAAGTTGAACAAGCCATATCCGCCCCGCCCTATCAACTGGGCTTATCACTTGAAGGGAGTACCGGATTGGCTTTGCGATCATGTCAAAGAATACATCCATCACAGAAGAAAGGAGTGGCGCCCGGAGGACAAACACCGCAGGACGCTGGATGTCCTTGGGCACCTTGCGCCTACATTGAGATTCATGGCAGAAACAGCCCAGATCAACACGCTTGAAGATCTCGATCCACTTCTCTGGTTTGATTATCTGGAATTGCGCTTGGCTGCGGGGATCAATCCCAACACGATCAACTGCCACCTGTTTGGATTCAAGCGCTTTCTGCATTACCTGGATGAATCCGACAAGCCTGTCTGCCAGCGAACGCTGCTGATCAAGCCTCTCACGGTTGGAGGTCGTGTTCCCAAAGATGTTCCCATCGAGCAATTGCAGAACCTTCTAGCAGAGATTGAAGATCAAGCCGCTCACAAACACGCCAGTAACCGGAGGATGGCAATCCTGGATCGAGCCTGGGTGCATTTGATGCTCTACAGCGGCCTGCGCACATGTGAGGTACGGCAGATGCAGCTAAAGGACATCAACTGGGAGAGCCAACGGATCCGGATCGAGGCATCCAAGGGATTTAACGATCGGATGGTCTTTATGAACACGATCACCATCGACGCCCTGGAGAAATGGCTGGAGATCCGCGGAGACGCCGAATATCTCACGGATCATGTCTTCCTCTACCGGCACAAACCTTTGAGCCAGAGATACTGCCAGGTGCGGTTGAGCACATATGGCAAGCGTACCGGAAACCACATTTCCCCCCATCAGCTCAGGCACAGCTGCGCAACGTTGTTGCTCAATGCCGGGGCGCCAATTGTGACTGTCCAGACCCTTCTAGGGCACAAAAAGATCGACACGACGATGGGATATGC
>QMND01000135.1 GCA_003647605.1 Candidatus Shapirobacteria bacterium
GGTTGTAACATCTCATGGATTGCCGATTGATCTCCGCATGCACCTGTTCTTTGTATCTCAACCAGGGTTTTCAAAAACCTTCTCAATGCGTATATTCTCAAATCCGGTATATGGAATATTCTCAAGAACGGACATTAATCCTGCATGGGAAGATAGAATGACTGAGGCGAGGTTCAGCGGTACGATATATCAGGATCAGCGTGGAGTCGTGAAGCAGGTGTATGGAGCTGCATACGAGTATTCAAACTGTATTCTCTGTGTAGATGAGTTCCACGCACTTGCAAATACAATGACGCAACAGCACTCCAGCACATTGGAATCTGCTCTATGCACTGCCCTTGACTCCGGTTGGGTTAGGAAGGGACTGGGTAGGGGAAAGCTTGAATACCAGACATCAGTCACGATGTGGGCTGGTGCACAGCCTATGAGATATGACCTTGGGCAGGGAACGGGTAGAAGGTTTGTATTCCTTGAATTTATCCCGTCGGAAGACGACGAAGAGGTCATAAGGCAGGCTATGAGACGTGGGAAAAACGTGAAGCACGATATGATGAAGCTGAACTCTATTAGGAGAGACATCAGAAATCTCTGGACGGATATAAACAAGATTGACAATGTTTGGTTTAACCCGGAGATAGATAGGTACTATGACAGGATTAAGATTATGCCTTACGAGGAGCATCTGTTCAACGTTATCGCGATTGGATACAACATTATGCATGGAGACGTTAAGAGAGACTTTGAAATAAATATAGATGATGAGCTTAAGAGATTATTTGATCTTGAAAACGAGTGGAGGCACGACATCAAGAAGGGTCCCGAAACGTCTCAGATCCTGCAGATAATTCGCGACAATATGAACAAGCATAATATAAAGTGGGTTCCAAAGATAGACATCCAGAACAGGATGGCTGACTTTGGTGTCAACTTCCAGAAGTCCAATGAGCTGATATTCCAGCTTATACGCGAAGGGCTGGTGACCAAGAAGGTTCATCCAAGTCATAAAGGTAAAAGAGAAGAATGCGTGGCATTGATATGATTAAGGGACACAAGAAAGGAAGGTGGCTAAGGCCAAAGGTTACTCCAGAGATGGAGAAGGAAATGAGGAAGATGCGTGAAGCTGGATACACCATAGCATATATCGCGTCACAATTCAATGTGGCAGCAGATACTGTAAGATATCATTTAGACCCAAAGGTGAGGGAGAGAGCAATCCAAAAGGCATTGGAGTGGAACGCCAATAACCCAGAGAGATCTAAGGCTTCGAAGAAGAAATACAGAAAGTTGCACAACGCTAGGTATGCAAGCAGAATTGCGAAGCAGCGTAGGATGAAAGGTTGTGAGAAGTAGAATGCCATACATAAGACTTGGCAGGCGTGAGCTGTATAGACCCGGTATAGATATAATTGTTAAGAATCTACGCAGTAGTAAGACCAAGACTGCAGATGCTACCTATGTAATATACAAGATAGTTAAGAGTGTATTTGGGAATTGTGATCACTGGGTTGATAAGTCAGAACCTATGAAGATACTTAGGTGTGTTGAAGAGGAATACTACAGAAATGTAATTATAAGCCACGAGGAACTAGCAAAGGTAAGAAACGGTGATATTTAATAGTAAAATTGCAAAGAATTTTATATGGCTAATGAAAAATTACAACTCAGACTTGTAAGACTTGCATTACGCGAGCTTGGAGGAAAAGCATCTTCGAGAGACATAGTTGCATGGATACAGTCAAGCTACTCCAGACATAGAGTTGGTCTGAAAAAGACACGATACCTGTTGAAGAGATGCGATGATATCTCAAACAAGAAGGTGTCCGACGACTACATATTCTGGTATGTTGTCATAAAACCAAGGATATCTGATATAATCACAAAGGGAACAAAAATATGCGGGTCAAGGATAAAGCTGGCATCGAAGCTGAAGAGTTCCCCATCCCAGATTCTGGACTGGCAGAGGGGAACAATGCGTCCGAGCGAGAGAAACATAAAAATATTGGACAAGTTTGTTGAGGAGCACATAGAGGAGTTTCTATGAGATATGCATATTCGGATGGATCGTACGATTCGAACAACGGTGTCTACAAATATGGGTGGATAGAAGATAGTGGTTTCCAATTCACCGAGGTGGAGCCTGTAGATGCATTTCCAAAGCCGTATTCATCGCACTACGCGGAATACCTTGGTATACTGTCATTCATCCCATCCCATATGGATCAGCCTTGGGAGTTGAGGATTGACTCCAATCTGGTGTATTATCAGGTAACTGGCGAGTGGACGACAAGATCGCCAGCTCTGATAGATATATGTAAGATAGTGAGGGAACTAGTAGCCGAGAATGACATAAAGCTAACATTAATAAAGTCAAAGGAAAATAAGGCAGATAAGATTTTGAGAGGCTTGTAGCATTGAAGAGATGGGAAATCGACAGGGAATGCTACATCTGCAGACAGAAGGTTCCAGAAGACGATATATGGACCATAATGTTTGTGAGAGACGACTCGGAGAGACACTTCCTGTGTGATGCCTGCAAGAGAGACCTAGAGAAAGAAATAATTAGAATGAGATGGAGATTAGGAGGAAAGGATAGATGGATTTGAACCTCACGAGCGGATACCCCGTGTATTTCCCTTAAACTACCCGGCATCTATCCCCTCAAACTATGCCAATAGAAATAACATTTGAACAGAACGATGAAGGCGGTTGGACAGCTGAATGTCCCAAGATGCCTGGATGTATATCGGAGGGAGATACTCTTCCAGAGGCAATTAAAAATATGGCTGAAGCCGTAGAGCTGTGGAAAGAAACAAGTGGAGATGCTAAATTGGACCCATTACACGAGATTGTTGATTGGCTTGAAGGAGTCATCAAGTGTACCGACGATAAGATTGATGACCTGCTTGAATCTGTCTGGATGCACGATACCTTAACCTATGAGGGGTTATTTAACCTTGCACGTGCAGCAGCCTACCAAGATATGGTGGGTGGGTTAAAGCAGTTAAAGAGGAAAATAGAAGAGGACTGGCTAGGATAGGTTGACAACAGTAAATAAAATCGACGTTGCAGTCAGACCAATAGACAGGAACACAGCTTTGACTATTATAGAAAAGTACCATTACTCTCATAAAATGCCACAGGCGATAAAAC
>QMND01000136.1 GCA_003647605.1 Candidatus Shapirobacteria bacterium
AAAAAACACAGGCTTGGTTCCGACGGGACCTGTCTGCCGACAGGCAGGTTGCCACGTCGCGAAGTTTACCTGCCGTATGGCAGGCTCCTCGCAATGACGATGTGTGAAGTTGTCGGTTAATTAGGTAGAAATAATACAAAGAAAAATAGAAGTCATTGTTAACAGATACTAGTTTTTTCCCAGCTCTTTCAACATTCCTCTGACCGCCATAATCCCTGTCGTTCCAGCCCCAGTTATAGTTCCTGATAGCCCCGAAGCATCTCCAGCCACAAATACATTTTTCAAATCAGTTTCCATGGTTTTTTTGGTTTTAATTTGCGATGATCTAATTTAACCTCTGGAGCATAGAGTAGGGTAGAACCAGAGTTTATACCCGGCATCACCTTATCCAACTTTTCTAGACCCTCCAAAATGTTAGTTACAATTCGATGAGGCAAGGCCATTGAAATATCTCCAGGAGTCACATCAGTTAAAGACGGCTTAACTAAGGATTTCTTCAATCTATCCCAGGTACTTCTTCTACCTTTTCTCAAATCAGCCAACATTTGTAAAATTGGCTTTCCTCCTCCAATGGTGGTGGCTAGTTTAGCAATTGACTCAGCGTAGGCAATCGAGTTTTCCACTGGTTCGGTTAAATTCACTTCACAAACAAAAGCGAAATTTGAATTTTCGGCTGCATGTTCAGAAGTTGAATGGCCATTGACACACACCATGCCTCTGTAATCTTCCATAGCCACTAAGCCATTGGGACAAGTGCAAAAAGTTCTCATTATATCATCGTAAGTTTTAGTTCTCATTTTCAAAACTATCTCATACAGCGCATCAGCGTATCTTTTCATAACTGACTTTGGAAACTCAATTCTTACCCCCACCTCCACCATACCGTATTGATATTTAATACCATGTTTTGTAGCTAATTTTTGCAACCAAGAAGCACTGACTCTGCCTGGAGCCAACAAAATTTTCTTGCCAAAATACTTATTCCCTTTCTTATCTATTACTCCTATTCCTTGTCCATTTTTAACTATCAAATCTACAACTTTTGTTTTGTCTCTAAAATCTATGCCTTTTTCTGTTAAAAAAGCCTCCAAATTAACCATAATTTCTTTTAGCTTATCGGTACCTGTATGTTGAGATCTTCTAACTATCAACTCTATATCTTCTCTTTCTGCTTCTTCTTTTAACAATCTAGTTTCTTCTTCATTCCTAGGATAAAAAATACTATCAACTCCCCAGCCAGCAAAAGTTTTTTCTATTTTGTCTAAGATCTTTTGATAATTATCTGGACTAATCAAATGGAAACATCTCTCGTGTGATAATTTAGGGGTGAAATGTAATTTGCCGTCCGAATAAGTCCCTGCTCCCCCAAATCCAGACATAACCTCATTTGGTTTTCTTTTAGCAATTCTGTTCCCCATATCCACCAACAACACCGAACCCTTGAATTTTTTATCAATCAATTCTAAGCAAGCGAACAAACCAGCCGGTCCCGCCCCTACGATAATTATGTCGTATCTGTTTTTTTCTTTCATCTCCAAACTCAAGTATAAACTATCGAATTAACTTTTTTGTGACCAAAAAGAATGGATTTGGACCCCGTCGGAGCTTTACTCACACTTTTATTTCCCAATCACCTTTATTTTCTTTGGTTTGGCCTCGGCGCTTTTAGGCAAAACAATCTTCAACACTCCCTTTTCTAATTCTGCTTTAATAGCCGAACTATCGACAGGACAGGGGATTGTGGTACTGTAAGCATAAGAATTGGAAGAAGTACTTTTGTATACCACCTTCTTTTTCTTTTTTTCTTCCTCACTTTCCTCGTGGCTGGCCTTAATTACCAAGGTTCTATTTTGATAATCTATATCAATTTCATCTTTGGACACTCCTGGTACCTTAGCTTCTACCACTACCTCTTCATCGGTTTCGTAAACATGTAAATCATTAGACATTGTTGGCCACAAATCATCACTGTCGTCTAACAGTAAGCTCGGCCATTTTGACCAAAAATTAGGATTATATCTAGTTAATTTCAGACTCATTTGTCCTCCTTTTTTATAAATTATAATTGCTAGCAGTCATCTATATACACTGCTAGCTATAATTTACCCCATCTGCTGATTTTTGTCAAGTAGCCTTCCTAAAATCTATCTTTCCAATCTCTTTTTCCACCTCTTTGGGTAACTTAAACTTTGGCAAACTCAAAAAGCCACTGATCAGCAAAGATACCGCCTTGTCCCGACTCAAACCCCTAGCCATCAGATACTCAATTGCCTCGGCTGACAGCTGGCCAATCGAAGCCTCATGACTCAAATCGCTGTTAGCTAACTGACCCTCTATCTCCGGAATCGCCCTTATCATCCCTCTTTTAGACACAATCAAACCGCCACATTCCAAATGGGCCTTGCTTTTTTCCCCCTGACCTACCAACCTACCTCTATTAATCACTTTAGCTTGATTGCAAACAATTTTGCTAGCTATTTTAGCTCGGCTATTTTTACCTCTCAGATAAACCACTACTCCCAAATCGATTTGGCTTTGGGGTGGGGCATAGACCAAAGAATTAAAATTGGCCCTAGACTTATCTCCCTCCAAATAACAGACTGGTTTCATTTGCAAATCTTTAACCGAGTCCAAACAAACATAATTAGACACAAATAGCCCCCCATCTTCCACCTTAATAGCCGTTCGTGGTCTGACCTTAGTTGTTTTATTCCACTTGTGAACCATGGTCAAAGTCAGTTTGGCTTCCTTTTTAACAAAAATTTCACTTATACCCAAATGTATGGCTTGTTGGGCGCTTTGACCGGTCAAACAGCCACTAATTATTTCTAATTCTGAATTTTCTTCGGCGATAATAATGTTGTGAACTCTCTGTTCGAAATTGCTTTTTTTAATGTACAAACAGGCTTGAGTTGGTAATTTTGCTTTTACCCCAGCCACAATCCTAATGAAATAACCCGATTGTCTCTGGTCGTAAACTTTGGCCACATAAGCATCTTTTTTGGCCCTAATCAGTCGGCCAAAATATTTATCAATCTCCTTAAATTCCGCCAAAGCTTTGGCAATTGGCCATATTTCTACTCCCTCCTGTTTTGACAAGCTCGACACTGTTTTTTCGTCTTTAATCAACAA
>QMND01000137.1 GCA_003647605.1 Candidatus Shapirobacteria bacterium
ACACCATCAACACCGAACCCTAACCCTAAACTATCCCCGATAAACCCTTTACCTACGAAGCGGCGAGAAAGATAAGCTATGATAAGCTTTATTATACCTGATTTTACCGTACCGTTACCGATTACACCAGCCAAAGCTCTCTCTTCAAAGTATTTAACGATGCCTGCCCCCACAAGGTCTAAGTAATTCACACTACCCGAAACCTTAGTACCTACCAACCTCATATTTTTTCTCTATCACCTCGTTATTACGTGATAGTATATAACGAAACGTTATTTTATATAGTTCTATATAGATAAATAGAGTTGATAAGCTCTGTACTCTCCCACCTTTTGATGCGTGATTATCTCTATCTCCTGTTTCACTTCCTTATCACTTAATCCTGTATTGCTGAGAAGGTCTTTAAGTACTGCTATATCCCTACTCCAGTTCAGTCTAAAAACTATCAAAATATCAATCAGATTAAAAGTATTTTTATGTAAATACGCAGGTCTTTGGGTATTGAATATAAAAGTATTCTTCCAATTACCACCATGTCTTATGAGCCTTTCAAGCTCTTTCGACTGACGGTAAAATTGGTTCAAATACTCCGCAACTTCATCAAATACCCAAAACCTGTTCTCAATTTTTCCAGTTGTTATTAAAACTAAATCGGTAAAATCTACAATCTCGTCCCTTGTAAGGTCTATCAAATTAACCCCAATAGGTTGCTTACCCTTATATTCTTTTAAAATCATACCAAAACTCACAGCTTGCTCCTCAAGCTGTGAGGGTTCAATATGATATAATCTACCCTTTTCAATTCTTTTACCCAGTTCTCCGATCGTATCAAAAATAATGAGTTTTTCTCCATCATTGATTAGTTTATTAGCTAACTTAGCAGTAAAATAAGTCTTACCACTTCTCTTTGCTCCTATTATTCCAATTGTACGTTCTTTAAGATTCATAAGCATAAAAAAAGAAAAAATTAAAAGACGGTTTTATCCCGTTCTTTATAATCTACCTCAATAGGGAAACACACGCCAATCGCCCGTGCTATCAAGACCCCAAGGACATAATGTTCTTATATCTGGCTTACTGGGTCTAAAAGGACATAAATTGTTATTCAATCGATAGTTCTCTATCCACTTCCAAAACTCCATGTCAAAGGGATCTTCCTCAACAGGTGTCGGTGTAGGCTCTGGCTCTTCAGGTTCAGGTATAACAGTCCTTTCATCTATTATCTTTGGATACCTGTCCTCAGGATTGATTATATACTTTGGCTCTACTACTGGAAACTTTGAAAGGTCGGGTACTTTCGCAATCCGTACATAACCCCGATCTATATTTGGCTTAAATCCAGTTGGGTATGCCCCTACCGTTGCTACAAGCGAAAAGAGAAACATCGCAGCTATCCCAAAAGCAAAAAACTTCCTCATTCTTTCTTATCACCTCCTAACTCCTTCTTAACACCCTCTTTTGATTCTGAAGGAGCTTGATTATTTATTTCCATCATACTTATAGATAATAAAATCTGTTTATGAAGTTCTTTAATATCCTTCTCCTCAAAATCATTAAGGAATTCAAAAAAGGCTCGGTGTGTTGCGCTTTTTGCTACTATACTCAGTGGATTCACAATAGGTTTATCAACATCAATCTCTGCTTTTTTACCTATAACTCGCAACACTACCGGAATTACTCCACTCCTATCAAGTCTATTATATATGCCTATAAACTTATCTAACAATCGTTCATATTTTGACAAAGTTGCGAGAAAGCTGTCAAGGTCGTTTACCTCTATGTTCTTTGCTCCTTCGCTTAAGACCTTAAGCATATTAATCTCTTCTGCCATTTTTATCTCTCACCTTCATCTATTATAGCCCTTATCCTTCGATTCTTTATAGCCTTTATTAGACCTTGTAACTGTCCCCACTTAATACTTAGCCCTGTCCCTATTAAAATTAATCCCAGTCCATACCATTCATGGCCCAGCAACTCCAAGTCGAAACCACCGTATCTAAATAGGTGCTCGTACATTAGAAAATTTCCGGTAGCAAAGAGAGCTCCTGTTATGAGTGTTTTATAATACTTTAAACATTGCTTTGAAAAATCACTTTTACCACTCATTCTGCCCACTCCAGCTCTACACCACAACCGGGACAATACTTTTCTCCACCCTTCAGCTTCTCACCACATTCGGGACAATTCCATGTGGGTTTCGGTTCCTTTTCCATATTACCCGGTACTGCGGGTGCTGGTGGTTTATCACTCTCATTAAGCTTCTTTAGCTCCGCTGCTATCGCTCTACTCAACTTATCAACATCAAAACCTTTATCTTCTTCACTCATTTTTATCGTTATTACCCTTATCACTGTTACTCAATGTTATGATTGTTATATTGTTATGTTTATTTCAATAGGCTTACTTTCGCCTGTTTTATCATTCCAAACTCTCTTATCATCTGTTTTTCGTAGCTGTTTTAATATCTCAACCCACATATTCTGTGGTAACTTCCGTCTTATAGCTGTTGCTCGTTTTATTGGTGAAGTATATTTGAATTCTATTGTATCATTATCATTCCTCAATATTTCCGCTCGTTTGGGTACACCCTTGGTTTTATTTCCATAAAACTTTGGTCTATAATAGACCTGTTCAGCTTCATACTCAAAACCCCACCCACCAAGTTTTTCACTATCCTCAATTGGATTAGGACAATCTGAAAGAATATGGATGCTGTCAGTATCACAATATACTACCCACTTCTCCCTTTTCTTCATCTCAGGTATAAGCTTTAAGCGAACATTGGTAGTTATCCACGCAGGTATCACTGGAAAAGTGTGTTTACTGTCTAATGGGGTTTTTCCAACATAAATATATTTTTCACCATCTATATACTCTCTTATATCACAACCTTCTATATCACCACACCAATCACCTAACTTTACCCAGCCACCTTGCTCGTTACGTTCACCATATTTACCGTAAAGTGAATTCCCTAAGGTCTTATAAAGATAATCAAGGTTAGCATCACCTTGTTTTTTATGTTCTTGTCGTTTTTTCCATATAAATTCCGCATATTCCCGAAAAATCGGTGCTACCTCCTCATATTCTATATAATCA
>QMND01000138.1 GCA_003647605.1 Candidatus Shapirobacteria bacterium
GGATAAAACGATGCAGATTATTAGACATTATTTTTTGGTTGAAGACGAGAACTTAAAAAAGAAGAGATCTGGAGCTTTTGGTTATAAGGGTTTGTTGGCGGATGTTTTTACGACTCTTGGGTCGTCACCGAAGACGGATAAACAAAAACTGAAAGACTTGATTGCGGATTTAAACAAACAAGGCGGACGAGCTTTTTGGGATTTGGAAAAAGTGTTAGACAGTTGATCTAGGTCAAGTCTTCGATTTGGCTTAATGGGGCGTGGGATTTGACCCAATTGGCTGATTTTAGGGCGTTTTCTTTGGTGGTGTAACCTTCGCTTCAAGCTACGATTTCGTGGTTGGCGGCGATGAGTCGCCATCTAAATTCGTTGTCTTCGTCTATGTAAATTTGAAATTTGGTTTTGGTCATTGTTGTCCCCTTTTGTTAATTTGTAATTAAGGCTTAGTTTAAATTATATATTAGACTTGGTGTGTTTTTTATATTCCCGACGGGACGGTGGTTTGGTTGAAAAATTAGGTCGAATAAGACGAAAAAATTACTATTATTTTCGTTTGTTTGGTTTCTATATTAATCTAATGATCATAAACCAAATGACTTTGGAAACAACTTGATTACTTGATTTTGATTTTTTTGTTTTAGTTGACCTGCTTTTAGCACGCTTATAATATTATTTAAAAATATCTAGATATTCTTTGTATATAAACGACCGTCCATATGTTTTATTTTTGTCTTTTAACTCTAAAATTTCTAATTTTATAAATCTGTCAATAACTTTTTGCGCTCCTTGCCTTGTTGAGTAACCTGTCCACTGTCGAATAGTGTTTACATTAACTATTGGCATCTTAAATAATTCTCGCAACACTTTTATAGAACTTGTGGCTGATTGTTTCCCCAAGGACTGAATTTTACGCATATCCCTTTCCCTCAATAAGGTAATTCGTTTAACAGTTTCGACTGCTTCATCTGCAGTCGTTGTTATACCGTCAAGGAAAAAGTCTAACCAGTTGTCTATTTGACCATTGGCATATTTACGCAAAGATTCGTAATAAAATTTTTGATTGTTTTTGAAATACCACGAAAGAAATAGTACGGGGAGTTCTAGTAAACCTGACATATGTAAATATATAGTAATCAACATACGTCCAGTTCTTCCATTACTGTCTAAGAAAGGATGGATTGTTTCAAATTGAGCATGTATCAATCCCGCTTTTATAACCGGTAACAGTTTATCTTTTTGGTGTAAAAATTTTTCCAAGTTGCTTAATGAATCTAACATTGCACTCGGTGGTGGTGGAACAAATCTAGCGTTTGTTGGTGATGACCCACTAATCCAGTTTTGTGATTTGCGAAAATATCCTGGGTCTGCAAATTGTGTAGTTCTCCCACCTGTCATTAATTCTCTGTGAATCTCTTTAATTAATCTTAAACTCAAAGGAATTTTTTCTAATCTTTTGATACCGTAATTGAGTGCATCAATATAATGTAAGATGTCATTTACATCATCTGGTAGTTGATCTGTGGTTTTTGATTCTGCTTCTATAGCATCAATCATCGTTGCTTGAGTTCCTTCAATTTGACTAGATGAAGTGGCATCTTTGCGAATATACATAAAAAGAAAAAAATCTTTATCGGGTAAAAGTTGAGTAATTCCATCAAGTTTGCCTAATTTAAGTGTGGCCATACTTGCTTTTTGAATTAATCTTGACGACAAATCAAAACCTCTTTTTGGAGGGAATGGATCGGGTATAAAAGCTTTATAGCCTTGCGGTTGTTTTATATATTTACCTAGTTTCATAGTACTTGTATTTTACAACAATGTAAACGATTTTACTGTTTTTGTTTACATTTAAAAAAAGATGTAAACACTTATTTAACTAATCGTGTTTTACTAGTTGTATCATGTTTTGTTCAATCTGTTGATACTTATCCCATTTTTTCTCTAAATCCTCAATTTTGGCATCCATGTTAGAAATGTCTTTGGTAATGGTGGTAATGACTTGCTGTTGTTGTCAGGAGTTTGATCAGGTTGAAAAATTAGGTGTTTGTGTTGCAGAGTTGATACTTGGTCGAGGGTTGATTAAGATGAGCTATGGGTAAAAATAAAAAGAAGAAAGTGATTAAAACAAAAACGGTTTATGCTTTTATTGATAGTCAGAATTTAAATCTTGGTGTGCGTAGTGCCGGTTGGAAAACAAAGAGCTGGATATATTTTGGTTTTTAAACCTACTTTGGAAATTAAGAAACAGGGTAAGGTTACGGTCAAAGGAAATGTGGATGCTGAATTGGTTTTGCATACTATGATTGAGTTAAATAATTTTGATAAGGCAATTATTGTTAGTGGTGATGGGTGTGAGATAATGGTTGTCAATTGCAACAAGAAAACAACAAAGTATCAACTTTATAGAGTTGACATGTGATTGATGGTTGGTTAAGATGAGTTATGAATATAAAAAAGCTTAGGCAAAAATATAATTTATCTCAACAAGAATTAGCCCGTAGGTTGGGTATGTCTAGATATACGCTTATTAAGATTGAGCAGGGAAAGCGAGATTTGGCTTATGATGAACAGCAAAAAATAAAAGACATATTTGGTTTGTTGACTGATAGTAAAGATAAGAAGAAAGATTTGGATATGCGAATTAACATTCCCCAAAAAAACATTAAGAAATTTAAAGAGGTCTTGATTTATATTCTGCAAAAAGTTGGAGCTAAACCAAATGTGGGTCAAACTGTTTTGTATAAATTACTTTATTTTATTGATTTTGATTATTATGAAAGATATGAACGACAGTTGATGGGGCTTAGTTATATTAAAAATCATCATGGTCCTAGTCCTCGCCAATTTGTCAAACTTATTCAAGATATGAAAAAGGCTGGTGAGATTGAGGAGGTTAGAAGTAAATATTTTAAGTTAGATCAGCGAAAATATTTACCACTTCGTTTGCCTAAATTGGATGTTTTGGAGGCAAGTGAGCTTCAGGTTATAGATCAGGTGTTGGCCAAATTGGCTGATATGAATGCCAAAGAAATTAGTCAATATGTTCATGGCGATGTGCCTTGGTATACGGCTGAGCAGGGAGAGGATATAGATTATGAA